>JAHECQ010000002.1 GCA_024641625.1 Acidimicrobiales bacterium
AACCGATCATGTCGGGACGCTTGACGCAGTGGGCCACGACAGGGGAAATCCCGCTCGCCACCAATGCGTTCAGATGCACGCTGCCGCGCAGTTCTCGCAGTGTTGCCGCCAACTGGGCCGCCCTGCCGGGGGCATCATCGACCAGCGGCATCGAAGCGATGCCGGCAAAGAGGGCCAGGCCAGCGATATCGGTGCCGGCAACGACGGCCTCGGCTGCCTCGCAGAACCCATCGAGACCCTCGACGCCGGCCAGTTTCTGACGACCGACTGCGGCGCAACACTCGTGATAGATGGCCGCTGCCTCATGCGGCGGGAGCTTCTCCTTGGCGGAATTCCACAGTTTGGCCACCATTGCCCGGTGGAAGTAGCCGAAGGCGCTGGCCACGACGTCGGAATGGGTATCTCCCAACACCGAGCCACGACCAAGCATGTAGAACCGCATACCATCGAGGCCGAGCTCCTTGCCCTTGGCCAGGGTGTCCTTGTTGAAATAGAACGCCGCGCCGGAAGAGCCGAGGGGTTCGGTGACCGCAGCGGCCAGATCGGTTGCTTGTGAAAGTGAGAGCGTCATGGCCGAACCTTTGCAGAATCAGCCACCCACGGCAACATCGGATCCCCCCGAGCAGGTGGTGTCACTCGATCCCTGGACCGGGCCCTGGGAAGACTCCGATCCCGACGCCAACTTCAAACACGATGTCGCGTTGTACAGCCGACTCGACCCGCTCACGACCTTGACCAATCTGTCCGCCACCGTGAACATTCCGGTGGGGTCGCTGTGCCGGTACATCCTCGCCAAGTGGGCGGTCGCCGGCAGCGAAGCGCTGTTGTGCCTGGGCCCGACCGCAGTGGATCGGCTCTGGCAGACGGTGGCCGACGCCCACGAGACCGGCACAGAGGCCGCCAAGCTGGCTGCGTTCGACGACCTGGCCGGCCAGCTGTCATGGCTTCGGGTGCCGCTCGAGGAGCAGTGAGACCGATCTGTGTCCCCGGTCGACCTGTGTCCCGGTCGACCGGCTGCTCTCATTGATCGACCCGCAGGAGCGAGAGCTGGCGAGCCTGGGCAACCACCGCACCGGAGCTGTCCCACAGCACGCAATCCTCGACCAGGAGCTGATCGCCGATGTCACGCGTGGTGAGATGGGCACGAATCCAGCCGGGTGCCGGCGGCCGCCGGACATGCACGGTCAGCTCCAGCGTCGGCACCCAACCGATCCGTCCCAGGAGCCCGAACGGTGAGGGCGGGAACGCGTCGCAGAACAGGAGCAGGCTCGTGGTGTCCGGTTCGCGACCATCCAGGAAGCGGATCCAACCAGCCACCTCGGCCCGCCCGGAAACCCCGGTCAACGCAGGATCGATTCGTACGTCGAGCCGTCCGAGGATGGGCAGAGCGATACCTTGCTCGAGCTCTCGTCGAGAGGTGCACTCGTCGGGTTGAGGCACGGGGAAGGGTGGAATCGTCAGGGTCGGCGGCCCGACGGAGTGCGGCTCCTCACCGAAGGTGCCCAGAACACGGATCCGCTCTCTTCCCTCCTGCACCAGGCGACCGACCACCGTCGAGGTGGTGCGGCCCGAGCGAACGTGCTCGGTCACGATCTCGGCAGATTGACCGGCCGCCGGGGGACGCAGGTAGTGCGATGTGACCGAAATCGGCATGCTGTGGCTCGCAGCCGACGCCGCAGCCGACGCCAACATGGCCCGCAGCACCGAACTGATGGCGTACCCCCCGTTGGGGTTCTGCCCGATGTTCCACTGGTCGCTCACCTCGGTCGACCACACCCCTGGGGTATCGGTCGGCCGAACGGCGGTTTCACGATCGAATTGCCACGAGCCGGCGGCGCCATCGGAGACGGGTTCGGATGCGTTCACCGATCCAGTATCTCCTCCGACGGCCGGATCGCACCTCTCTGCCGATGACCGACTCAAGGAGCAGCGAGACCCAGTTTCTGTTTCAGCCGGATGACTCTCGCGACGCTGATGTCGAGCCGCGTCATCGAGAGGCGCCCAGAGGAGAGCGCTTCGAGCAGGGCATTGCCCACCAGCTGGACATCGGGAGGAGCGAGGAGAATGTCGGCCCCGGCCAGCACCGAGCGAACTGCCAGCTCTCCCTGGTCGAGACCGGCCACCGCCCCCATGTCGAGGGCGTCGGTCATGACCACGCCATCGAAGCCCAAACCGCGTCGGAGATGGCCATCGATCAACACCGGCGAGATCGTTGCCGGATCGCCACTGGGGTCGATGCCCGGAAGCGAGAGATGGCCGACGAGTACGACATCGACGCCGGCGTCGACCGCAGCAGCGAACGGAATCAGGTCCCGCGACCGCCATGTCGCCTCGTCCACTCCGATGACGGGCAAGCCGCGATGGCTGTCGACCTGCGTATCCCCGTGCCCCGGCCAGTGTTTGACGGCAGCTGCGGCACCAGGAGCGAAGCCGTCACCGGTCTGCAGGCCGTCGATCGCGGCCATGACCATCCGGGCCACGAGCTGCGGGTCACCGCCATAGGAGCGATCACCGATGATGCCGTCGTGCCGGTCGGTCACGTCGGCGACAGGAGCAAGGACAACGTTGACGCCCATCGACAACATCTCGGCCGCCGTGATCGCCGCGGCGCCGCGAACAGCGTCCGCGTTGCCGGCCAACTCTCTCGCCGATTGAAAACTGGTGGTCCCATTACTGACCCGGTTGACCCGTCCGCCCTCCTGGTCGACTGCGATCAGGAGTCCGATACCGCTTGGGGCGGCCGCCTCCTGCAGTCCGGCACTGAGCGTCGCCACCTGCGAGCCATCCACCACGTTGCGCCGAAGGAACAGCACGCCACCCAACTCCTGCCGGATCACCACCTCGGCCGGCGTGTCGGCCCGCCCGATGGCCTGGTTCGACAGTTGTTCGTCACCGGTCGCCGCCGTCGCGTCGGTCCCCCAGAGCGCGGCCACGATCAGCTGACCCACCTTTTGTTCGACGGTCAGTTTGGACACGATCGCTGCAGCCGAGCCGATCGAGGTCATGGACGAAAATGCCTCGGCCGGCTCGATTACCGCCCGAGCAGGTGTTCCCGCCGGCTCGACGATCGCCGGCAGGGGAACAGTCCCATCCTCGGTAACAGTGTCAGCTTCGGGGGCAGGCGCATCGACCGCGACCGGTCCGACGGGATCGCGACCGGCCGTCTCGGCGTCGGTCGCCGATCGAAGGTCCTCCACCTCGATGGATGGCCCGGTGCACGACGAGAGCAGAACGACGACCAGAGGGGTCAGGGCCATCGACCGAAGCGAGCGGCGCTGCGGACCACCGCGAGGTGCGGCGCCGAGCCCTTCGATCGGATGAGGCGGTAATGTCGACCGCCTCCTACGCCCCTGCATGACCACCAGCGTAGGATCCAACGACGACCGCGTCCCGTATGGGGGCGGTGCGTCCCGAGTCCGCCTCGATCGACACGATGCTTCGACATGCCGAGAACCGACTGGAATCCCATCCTGCACCCCGAGCTGGAGAAGCCCTACTGGGAACGCCTTCAGCGTTTCGTTCACGACGAGCGTCAACGACACGAGGTGTACCCGCCGAACGAAGAGGTCTTTTCGGCCCTTCATCTCACCCCCTACGCCGAGGTGAAGGTGCTGATTCTGGGCCAGGACCCCTACCACGGACCCGGCCAGGCACACGGCCTGTGCTTCTCGGTGCGCCCGCCGACGGCTCCCCCTCCTTCGTTGGTCAACATCTTCTCCGAGCTCGAATCGGACCTCGGCCTTCCCCCTCCCGATCACGGCTCACTCGTGGCATGGGCGCAGCAGGGAGTGCTGTTGCTCAACGCGACGCTCACTGTTCGCGCCCACTCCCCGGCGTCGCACCAGGGCAAAGGGTGGGAGATCTTCACCGACGCAGTCATCGAGGCGGTCAACGCGAAACCGGAACGTGTCGTCTTCATCCTCTGGGGCGCAGCGGCGCGAAAGAAGACAGCGCTCATCGATCAGAGCCGTCACGACGTCATCGAGTCGCCCCACCCCTCACCACTGTCGGCCCACCGGGGCTTCTTCGGAAGTCGTCCGTTCTCCAGAGCCAACGCCGCGCTCATGAACGCGGGTCGTTCCCCGGTCGATTGGGGGCTGAGTCGCCCAGTTGACCACATCGTCGGCTGAGTCGCGCTAGATTGTCCTGGTATTCAAGCAGTCACCGATCAGGGCGCGGAGGGTCTGATGGCGGTCTCTGTCAGCTCGGCAACACAATCCACCCCAGCGAGATCGCGCACGGCGTCGTCCATGATCGCGCCGTCGGTGCCGCCACCAACGACCAAACGGGTGATTGTCGATCGCACCATCGACCTCGTGCGCAATGCCTCCCTGATCCTCGGCTTGTACTTCGCGTACGCCGTGGTTCGCCGCCTCACCGCCGACGATTGGTCCACAGCACTGGCCAATGGCCGATCGTTGCTGGCCTTCCAGGATCGCATCGGGCTGCCCTCCGAGGCCGGCCTCCAACACGCCTACTTCCTGCAGAACCCCTCCGTCGTGCGTGCGGCCAACAGCTTCTACATGTGGGGTCACTTCCCGATCACCGGCGTGTTCATGATCTGGGTCTGGTGGCGCCGCCGCGCCTACTACGGCGTGATCCGCAACAGCATCGTCGGTCTCACCCTTTCGGCGCTCGTGCTCCATATCGTCTTTCCGCTCGCGCCTCCTCGCTTCTTCCCGTCGGCCGGGTTCGTCGACACCGCTCGGGACTTCGGCCCCAATCCATACGACTTGGGCGCAGCCAAGGCTGCCAACCAGATCGCCGCCATGCCTTCGCTCCATGTCGGGTGGTCGGTCCTGGTCGCCATCAGCCTCATTGCCCTGTGCCGCTCGCGATGGCGGTTCCTCTCCCTGGTCCATCCGGTGGTCACCACCTGCGTGGTGGTGCTCACGGCCAATCATTATTGGTCCGACGCCATCATTGCCGTGCTGTTGGTGAGCGGCGCGTGGGTGTTCACCGTCCGACTCGCCCGCCTGGGTCTGTTCTCCTTCCATCCCACCGTTCACCCTGCTGCCCCGATCACCGACTCGCCATCGGTGGTGTGGCTCACCGATCCCCGTGCCGTCTCCGCCAGGGCCGGGATTGTCGAAGGGATCATCGATGTGCGCGCTGACCGGGCATCGGAGCACCTTGCGCCGAACACCGATTCCGACGAAGACAGGTTCGCCTACCAGTCACCCTCGAAGAGCGGGGCCTGAGTCATCGACTGCTTCTCGGCGTTCCAGTGACGTCGACAACGCAGGTCGTGGGTGACGGTCACCTTCTCGCCGGTGCCGCCGGTATCGACCTGCTGTGCGGTGGAGAACTGGGCTTCATCGCAGATGACGGCATGAAGACCCTCTCCTGACCCGCGGCCGAGGCCCGCCATCGGCCGGAGGTCTTCCTCGCGCAAGAGGCGATACAGATCGACCGTTGGATCGACCACGACCGCTGCAGCGGAGATGCCGAGCCGACTCGATACTCGGCCGGTCTGACGATCGAGTTGGCTGATGAGCAGGCAACGCAACCCTCGTTCGGCCAGGTTGTGACGGATCTGCAGTGCCTGCGTCGACTTGCCCGAACCCATTGTTCCGAAGAAGAAGCGCAACTCGGCCATGGACCCTCAAGCTATCGGACGGGTTCGGTCCGGACGTCCCGAACAGAGGGTGCCCGGTAACGTGGACGCATGTTGCCTGGCCCACCGACTCCACCCGATGCTGTGCCGGGGGTGGGGCCGGGCGTCGATGGGATTCGCCCGAGCCCGGTGTTCTGGGGGGTGGTTGCCCTCACCGTTTTCGGGCTCTGGCTCACCACGGCCGATTTCGCCAGCCCCGGAGTGGCCGTGTTCACCTTCGTTGCCATGGGCTGGCTGCTCTCGTTGATCCTTCATGAGTTCAGCCACGCGTTCGTGGCCTGGAGAGGCGGTGACCACAGCGTCGTGGCGCGCGGCTACCTCTCGCTCGACCCACGCCTGTACACCGACCCATTTACGTCGTTGCTCTTCCCGTTGCTGCTGGTGGCGATGGGCGGAATCGGTCTGCCCGGCGGAGCGGTGTGGATCGACCGTTCAGCGCTTCGGTCACCGAGGACGGCCTCCCTGGTGTCATTGGCAGGTCCGCTGTCGAATCTGGTGTTCGCGGTGTGCTGTGTGGTGCCGGTATCGACCGGACTCGTCTCGTTCGAGGGGTCGCCGGTACTGGCGATCTCCCTGTCGTTCCTCGCGTTCCTCCAGATCACCGCGTTCGTCATCAACATGCTGCCCATCCCGGGACTCGATGGATTCGGCGCCCTCGAGCCCTTTCTTCCCCGGGAGGTCCTGGTGACCATCGCGCCGATCCGCCGCTACTCGATGTTTGCGCTCTTCATCGGACTGTGGTTCATCCAACCCGTCAACGACGCGTTCTGGAATCTGGTCCTCAACGTGGTCGACCTCTTCGGTATCGATCCGGCATTGGCCCTCGAGGGTTTCCGGCTGTTCCGGTTCTGGGAGGCCTGAGCCGAGACCATGAACCGCAACCCCGCCTCCGTCGATCCCACCGGATCCAGCGAGACCGTGCAACCCCGTTCGGGTTTTCGCGGTTGGGTCGGACGCCCCCTGTGGATGGAGGCGCGAGTGCCCCTCGAGCGACGCGAGCTGCGAAAGAGCGAGTTCTGGCTGGGCAAGGGCCTCCCCGATGGACGCGGCCGCCCGGTGCTGATCATCCCGGGCTTCATGTCGGGGCCGAACAAGGCGGCCCCGTTGGCCCATGTGCTTCGTGCCTCGGGGTGGGAGGCCATGGTCGCTGACGTCGGCCGCAATGCCGGTCCGGCCTATCACAGCGTTGAGCTGGCCAGGCACGGGGTGGAGTCGCTCGCACAGCGAACCGGTGCACGCGTAGCCGTGGTCGGCCACAGTCGCGGCGGACAGTTCGGTCGAGTGCTCGCCTACCGACATCCCGAACTCGTCCACCGGGTGGTCGCAGTCTCTGCGCCGCTACGAACCAAGTATCCGCCTTTCTTCCTGGTGAAGGTGCCGGCCGAGGCGCTCGATCGAGTGTGGCGGGCCGGGATCTTCGGCCAGGTCCATCCTGATCGGGAACAGTCCGTCGATGACGATCGATATCGATCACTTCCTCCGGGTGTCGACCTCATCTCGATCTACTCCCGCTCCGATGGCATCGTCGACTGGCGCTATTCCTTCGACCGACAGGCCCGCATGGTCGAGGTCACTGCCACCCACCTCGGTGTGATGCAGAGCATTGCCGGCATCACCACGATCGCCGCCGAACTCGATCGGCCATCCATGTCAATCGAGCTCGGACAGTAACTCCTCGACCTTCAGCGCCAGCCCGTCCTCGTCGCTGGTGAGGATGACCTCGTCGGCCGCCGCCTTCGCATCGTCGCTTGCATTGCCCATCGCGAACGAACGCCCCGCCCATTGCAGCATGGCCACGTCGTTGTGATTGTCACCGAACGCTGCGACCTCCGACCGATCGATGCCGAGGTCGAAGGCCAACGCGTCGAGCGCGGTGGCCTTGGTGACCTGTCCGACGCCGACCTCGATGAAGGACAGGCCGGAGTAGCTGGGTGTGGCGTGGTCACCGACCACCTTGCCGGTGCGCCGATACAGCTCGTCGATCCCGAGCTCGGGATGGAAGATCACGACCTTCTGGACCCGACTGTGCATGCCGTCGAGGACGTCGTCGATCGGCTTGTTCGCCGGCATCTGATGGACCAGCGCGGCAAAACCAGGCTCGTGGGCCACTTCGCGGTCCATTTCGATGGCGAAACCCGCTCCGGGAATGGCCGCACGAAGTTCGATGACCAGTCCTTGGGCCACGAAGGGGTCCATCCAGAACCCGCGCACCAGTTCGTCACGTTCGAGGTGTCGGGTGATGGCGCCGTTGGCGAACACCCAGTAGTGATGCAGCTCGAGGGCATCGATCACATCGTAGGTGACCATCAGCGGACGCCCGGTCGCCGGTACGACGTGAACTCCGGCGTCCCAGGCCCGATGCAGCGCCGCCTGGACCCGCGGCGACAAGGTGCCATCGGAACGGAGCATCGTGCCGTCGATGTCGGTGGCGATCATCCTGATCTGCGCCGAACCGGCGGGTCGAGCAGAAACAGTCTGGACAGATGCCGGCTGGTGGGTCACAGGATCGGTCTACCGGTTCAGCCGGCGCCGAGCAACCGACTCACGACGTCAGCGATCTCGGACCGTTCGGATCGGGTGGTGGGGGCGAGCGATGTCGTGGTCAACACGCCTTGGAGTTCGACAGGTCCAGCGCAACCCGGGACAGACCGCCAACACCCGGTGGTCAGGATCGAACGTCGCCACGACGTCGGGAAGTTCGACTGCGGTGTGATCTTGACGGGTTTCTCGTGCTGGACAATCTCCGGTCGGCCGCAGCCTGCGACGAGCTGATGGGCCGGGCGGCCGACCTCGTCGATTCCTATGACGGCCATCACCGCTCGGTCTTCACCACCGACGAGCAGGCTCGCCATGCCGACGACAAGTTCCTCGAGTCGGGTGGCACCATCGACTTCTTCTGGGAGGCCGAAGCCCTCGACGACGAAGGCCAGGTCGTTGTCGACAAGCGGGTGGCGTTCAACAAGATGGGTCACGCCGCCCATGATCTGGACCCGGTGTTCGATCGCTTCTCTCGTCAGGATCCCCTGCCGGAGCTCGTCGCCGATCTCGGCCTACGGAACCCCAGACTCCTGCAATCGATGCTCATCCTCGAGCACGCCGGCATCGGTGGGGAGGTGGTCTCCCACCAGGACGCCACGTTCCTCTCCACCGATCCGATCACCGTCATCGGCCTGTGGTTTGCCCTCGAGGACGCCACCATCGAGAACGGCTGCCTGCCGGCGCTGGATGATCCCACACTCGTGCCGCTCGAGGTCTCCAAGGGCGCCTGCGTCGTGCTTCATGGCCTTCTGCCTCACGGCTCGCATCCCAACCGCTCGTCCCGATCTCGCCAGGCCTACTCGGTGCACCTGATCGACGGGTCGGCCGAGTACCCGGCAGACAACTGGCTGCAACGCCCTGACCTGCCACTACGGGGATTCCGGTCGAACTGACGTTCCCGTCGCGATTCGCGCGGTTCTCATCATTCGTTCGGCCGGGCCGATCGTTGGTGGATGAAGCTGGCACCACTGCGCCGCCTGGGCGATACCGACTGCGGAGCCGGTGAGGTCGGCGCGCCGGCGCGCGCCGCATCGGTGGTCGTGGTGTCGATGCACGACAGCCGCCTCACCCACGCGGCCAGTCGCCGAATGGCTGCACTGATCGACGAACTCGACCGACGCGGTCTGCCTCACTGCGAGCTCGCCCCCTCTGCTCCCGATAGCGGCCCAACGATGCCCGACTCGATCGCTGCCCGTACACGCCGATCAGCACCGAAGGCATTGACCCGGCTGCTCGATAATCGACGAGCGCTGCCCATCCGAACCATCGGCGAGTGGGCCTACCTGGTCTGGGCCGCGTGGACACTTCGCCGACTTCGCCCGGCCACCGTCATCGTCACTATTCCCTACCTGCCGTTGCTGGCGCTCCCCCTGCTTCGCCGACGACGACGTTGCCGGTACGTCCTCGAGTTCCGCGATCTCACCTGGGACTACGCACGGGGCGCATCTGCGGGCGCCGTGACCGGCACCATTGCCCGGTTGTACGAACGCCTCGCGCGCGCCTCGCTCGAACACGCCGACGTCGTCGTCACCACCACGAGCGCCCAAGCGGACCGGCTTCAGCGCCTCGAGCCATCGCAGCGACCAATCGTCGTGCGCAACGGGGTCACCAGCGAACTCATCGATCGACTCTGGCCGCTCGCGGAACAACCGCCCGAGAGCGATCGGCTCACGGTGCTGTATGCGGGGACGATCGGATACGCCCAGGACGTGGGACGGCTCCTTCGGATCGCCGAACTCGCGCCGTCGGCTCAGCTGTCGATCGTGGGATCAGGACCGCTGCGCGACGAGGTGGCCGAGGCGGCACGGCATCTCGACAACGTGACCATCGAGTCGGCAGTCAGCTTCGACGAGCTGGTCGATCGATATCGAGAGGCCGACATCCTGGTCTCCAGCCTTCGCCATCACGAGAGCTTTGCCACCGCAGTACCCTCGAAGCTCTACGAGTACGCCGCGACCGGCCGAGTCGTGGCCTACGTCGGTCCGGGAGAGGCTCAGGACGTGTGCAGGGACCTCGGTGGTCACGCCACCCTTGACATCACTCCCCAGTTCGTCGAAGAGCTGTTGTTGCTGGCCAAGGAACGGCGAGCTTGGCCCCTCGAGAAGCCACCGGCCGGCCTGCGGAGACGAGATCAAGCAGCCGCTGACCTCGTCGACCTCCTCTGCGTCGAATGAACCACGTCATCAGACGGCTGCAGCCGGCCGTCTGGAGCCTGCGATCCGAACGACGAGCGATCGACCTGCTCTGGTTCGCGGCCGAGCGGGGCGCCATGACCCTGGTTCGGCCACGAATCGTGCATCGCCTGGTGCGTTGGTGGCCCGCCGGCGGGCGACGAGGGTCGACGTTCAGCGGACCAGACTCGCGCACGGCGGACCGCCTCCGGCCACCGCTGAGCGTCTCTCATCACCGGCACGGTCAGTTCATGCAGCTTCGATCCACCGACGTGCTGGCCCGAATGGAGTCCAGCTACGCAGAGGCGGCGTCGGCAGCCGATCTGATCGATGTGCTCGATGGATTGCTTCACCGGACGCCCGGCGACCCCGTGTGGACCCCCTACGCCATGGCTGTTCGTGGACGCTCCATCGCCCGGGTCCTCGCTGAGGATCGACTCGATCGGCGGCTCCGGCGACGCCTTCGCCACCATGCCCGCACCCATCAGGCCCTCCTGGCCATGGTCTCCGAACGCCACCTCCACCACAACCACCGCACCACCATCGAGTTCGGTCGACTGGCGCTGGCCGAATCACTCGCCGACAGCAAGGCACAGTCCAGGGCGGCCCGACGCTTCGCCGCTCACTGCCTCGAGGGCCTCGGGACTGATGGCGCTCCCAAGGAGGGGTCGTTCTCCTACGGACTCGGTCTCCTCGACGAAATGCTCCTCGCCGTCAATCGTTACGCCCTGGCCGAGCTCGAACCTGCCGCTCTGTCACTGAGCAAGGTTCTGGGTCAGACGGTGTTCTCCGACGGCTCCACACCGGCGTTCGGCGATTCGTTTCCCGGACGTTTCCCCGCAGCCGCCTCGGGTGCCTCGGTTGTCACACTCGGTCGGGTCGTTCGCGTCACCCATGCCGACTTCGAATTGGCAGTGTCCCTGGGGTCGATCGGACCGAGGGGGTTCGGGGGTCACGGCCATCTCGACGCCGGCTCGTTCGAATTGTTCCACCGTGACCATGGCCTCCTGGTGGCCGATGTCGGCTGCACCCGCTACGCATCATCGGTGACACGCGCCTACGAACGTTCCTATCTGTCGCACAACATGCCCGCCGCGATCTGGCCGTTGGCGCAGCAACCCGTGTGGGGCGCCTTCGCCTATCGCCGGATCTCCGGACTCACCAGCCACCGGGTCGTTCGCACGAGCGCGGATCGGGTGAGTGTCGAGGTCACGGTGGAACACCGGTCTCGTTCGGGCGATCGACGCATCACCATCGTCCGGCGGCTCACGCTGGACGACACCGGCTTGACCGTGGAGGACGAGGTGACCGGCGATCGCGATGGGCAGCCGATCGTGCGGTCCTTTGCTGTCGGAGAGGCAGCCAGGATGGAATCGTCGGGGCCCAGCCGATTCACGACCCGTCGACCGACCTCGGCGCAGCAGAAGAACCTGGCCGTTCGCTCACCCGGCAACTGGCGGTTGTATCGTCAGCGCTTCACCGCATGCGGCCTCGGGGCGGTGAGGCTCCAACCGATCCACATCGGCACCGGCCGCTGCCCGCAGCCGTCGGGCAGATCACAGGAAGACCGGCAACCATGAAATTCTTCTGTATCGCCGCCGCCAGGCCGAACTTCATGAAGATCGCTCCCATCGTGGCCGCGCTCGAAGGCCGTGGGCTCGAGACAACGCTCGTCCACACCGGCCAACACTACGACGAGGTGATGAGCGGCGTGTTCTTCGAGGAGCTCGGGCTCAGGCAGCCCGATCACCACCTCGAGGTCGGATCGGGCCCGCACTCCTATCAGACCGGCCGGGTGATGGAGGCCTTCGAGCACCTGCTGGCGACCAATCATCGAACCGGTGATCCCGCGGTGGTCATCACCGTCGGCGACGTCAACTCGACCCTCGCCTGCTCGATCGTGGGAGCCAAGTCCGGTTTGTTCGTCGCTCACGTCGAGGCGGGTTTGCGCAGTCGCGACTGGACGATGCCCGAGGAGGTCAACCGCGTGGTCGCCGACCGAGTCAGCGACTTCCTGTTCGCCCCCTCGGCCGATGCCGTCGACAACCTCCGAGCCGAGGGGTACCGGACCGACCAGATCCATCTCGTGGGCAACGTCATGGTCGATACGCTGCTGGCCAATCGAGAACGTGCGATGAACCGTCCGATCATGGATGAACTCGGGTTGACCGTCGGCGGCTATGCCTTGGTGACCCTGCACCGGCCGAGCAACGTCGACCACGGTCCCACGCTCCGAAGTCTCATTGCCTCGCTCGAGGAGCTCTCGGAGCGGATCCCGGTCGTCTTCCCTGTCCACCCCAGGACGCGGCAGCGCCTGGCAGATCATGGCATCGAGACCACGCTTCGTCTTCTCGAGCCGACCGGCTATCTCGACTCCATCTGCCTCCAGGCAAACGCAACCATGGCCCTCACCGACTCGGGCGGCATCCAAGAGGAGACCACGGCCTTGGGCGTTCCATGCCTCACGTTGCGGGAGAACACCGAACGACCCGTCACCGTGACCCACGGCACCAACAAGGTGGTGGGCACCGAGCCCGCAACGATCCGCCGCGCCTGGCGGGAGATCCTCGCTCACCCGCCGACCGCCGGCCGACCCGAGCTGTGGGATGGACGTGCCTCGGAACGAATCGCCGACATTCTGGCCGGAGCGCTCGATATTCCGCGGTTGAGGCCGACCGATCTGGTGTGAAGCAATTGATCGACCCCGGGCACGGTGAATTGGCGTTCACCGGTATTGCCGGCATTGGTCAACGGCCCACCACCCGGTCCGGAACACTCGCTCGACTGGGCAAGGCCGCAACCACGCAGTCGTCGATCATGTTCGCCGCCTTGGCGACGCGTGCCTTCGGTCAAGCCGTGGTGACCCTGGGACTGGCCCACCGATTGAGCCTCTCGAGCTTCGCCCGCTACGCAGTGATCGCGGCCGTCGTGCGATTGCTTGCGCCGATCGCCAATCTCGGAACCTCCACAGCGATCCTGGCCGACTGGGCCCAACCGGAACGGGCCAGCGCCCGTTGGCTGCTGCGGCGGCACATCCTCCGGGTCGCGTGGGGATCGATCCTCGCGGTGGGCCTCGGGACGTTGGGCGTCGCCGCCTTCACCGGTGGGATCGACTGGGTGGTGCTTGCCCTGCTCGCCTCGCTGGTCATTCCCGTTTCGGCCCGCAGCCTCTTGATGCCCCTGGCGGTGAGCCTGAAACGCGAAGGGCTCTTCTTCGCGTCGGAAGCCGTTCGGGCTGCATCGGGAATCGTTGCACTGGGGTGGCTCGTGCTGATCGACTCGGGCCAGGCCGGTCTGGGGTCCTCGAGCGGGACGAGTCTTCGCTCCTGGGTGCTACCGCTGCTGGCCACATCGGTGCTGTCGGCCCTCGTCACGCTGGGGTTGGCCCTTCGTCTGGCCCCTGATGACCGGAGCCGCCATCACTCCGACCGAGCGGCGATGACGCTTGGCCGCTCGGCGCGGGTGGCAGCTGCCGAGCTGGGCAACGGCGCGTCGCTCACGGTCGATCAGTTGATGATTCCGCGCCTGGCCGGCTCGCTCGCCACTGCGCAATACAGCGTCGCCGCGCAATTCTCGGCACCACTGTTGTTGGGTGTGAGCGCGTTGGCCAGCCCCCACGGTCCTTCGGTGTTCGAGGGGTTTCACTCCGGTCCGGCTCGCGGCTGGGCAACGCTGCGAACCAAAGGTGCGTTGATCGCCCGGCGAAGCTTGGCGATCGCAGTGACCCTCACGGTGGCCGCACCCGTCCTGCGCCTTGCCCTCCCCGACCAGTACGCCGACGCCATCGGTGTTGGTGTCGTACTGGTTTGGGCACTCGCTCTTCGACCGGTCTCCTGGCTCCTGCTGCTGGGTCTCGTCGCACTCCGGGCAGAGCGGTCGAGGATGATCATCGAATGGTCGGTGTTCGGCTTGAACGTTGCGGTCAACCTGATGCTCATCCCGGTGATGGGCGCATGGGGAGCCGCCATCGCCACCCTCGTCTCGGAAAGTCTGTTGCTCGTGGTGACAGCCACTGTGGTCAAGCGGCTCTGCCATGGGCAGGGCGTCGGCTAGCGTCCAGGTTCGTGGTCTCCCAGCGATTCGCAACGGTGACGTTGCTGTTCGGCGTCTTGTTCGTCGGCTACCTGGCGAGCGCTGCCACCCTCGGGCTGTCCATGGTCGCGATCCTCGGGCTCCCGCTGCTCGTCGTCGGACTACTGGCGCTGGCCCAGCTCTCGATCAAGCGCTTCATCCCCCACACCGCTCTGTTCGCCGTGCTGTTCGGTCTCTACACGGTTCCGATGGCCGCGCTCTATGTCGTTCGCTACGGGAGCGTCGGGCGTTCTGCGCCCAAGCGACTGGTGGACTTTCCGTTCGTCCCCACGCCCGACGACCTCGACCGAACCCTTCTGGTACTGATCGTCTTCCTGGGTGCCGTACTCGCGGCCTCGCTGACCATGAGCACCGCCACCTCACGACGACCTCCGACCTCGTCCTGGTCGTTTCCGCCAATCGGCGTCCTGGTCGTCCTGTGCGTGGTGGGCTTCGTCGTGTTCACCTTCCTCCTGTGGCGCAGTGGCGGTGTGGCCACCTACGCAGCCACTCGGATCGACCGGCTCACCGACAGGGACCTCCGGCGGGCAAGCACCATTCTCTCGGCCATGGTTTCCCCAAGCCTGATGACGCTCTATCTCGGCTGCCGTCGGGGAGCGTATCCCCTCGAGTGGTGGCGATGGATCGGCCGCTCGGCGCTCGTCCTCTATGCGGTTGCCAACCTTGCCGGCGGCGATCGTCGTATGCTCGTGACCCTGCTGATCGCGCTGTTCTGGCTTCGCACCGTGACCGTCCCCGAACTGGATGAGCGTGGCGAGCGGACTCGGTCGATCTCGCGCTCACAAGCCATCGCAGCCGTCACGGTACTGGTCGTTCTCAGCCTGACCGGCATCACCCGGGTGCACATCTCGCGCTACGCCGCCGGCGAATACACGACGTCGGAGTTCCTCGACCGGGTGTCGGCCGAGCTCAGCTCCGACAACCTGATCGAGCGCCAGGGGGAGCTTCGGGCAACGTTCAACACCGTGGTAGCCAGCGTGGCCTGGCCCAACGAACCCGATCCGTCGATCATCCCCAATGACGCGATCACCCTGCTCCCGATCGGGTCCGATCTCCCTGCCGGCTCGACCCATTTTGCCGACCTCGCCCGCTCCAGGTATCCCAGCGTGGTGCAACCCGGGCAGGCCTATGGCATCAACGTTGCCGCCGAAGGCTACCTCGCCGGCGGATTTGCCGGTGTCATTGCCTTCGGCCTCGCCCTCGGCTTCGGGCTCGGGCTCGCTCGCACGCTGGAGCACTCGGCCCGCTCGTCGCTCCTGCCGCACCTCCTGAGCCCCCTGATTGCGGCCATGTTGATCAATGTGATCCGCGGCGGCTTCGGACTCGGCCTCGAGGCCACCGGTTATGCCCTCGTCATTGGCGCCATCGCTCTCAGCGGAACGGTCGCGCACCGTCTGGCGCGGGCGGATTCATCGGAACTCGGTCTGGCCCCGCAACCGGTCGAGCGCTCCACCGAGTGGCTCCCCCAGCCGGTCGGCCGTGACGGTCTTCCCGCCGTACAACACCGCTGAGACGAAGTCGTGCATCGAGGCCACCTCGCAACCGCGTGGGCGAGGCACGACGTCGCTGGCCACCACGCGGCCACCCAACTCCAGCGCCTGTCGAACCAGCACCGAGTCGCCATCGGTTTCGGTTGGTCGCAGCACGACGTCGGCCAGGCGAAGCTCGTGCTCGACTCGATCGGGCGCCGGATCGATGAGCAGTTGTACACCGGGTCGTCGACAACGCTTGCTGAGCGTCGTGCGATCGGCGTCGCCGTAGGCGAGCACCACCAGATGGGCCTCCTCGTCGATGGCCCGGACCCGATCGAGCACCTCGAAGGCGCAGGCCAACCCGTACAACGTCTCCGAACCTCCAACGGCGACCAGCAGTCGCTGCTTCGCCGACGATCCGGGCTTCGGCCGCCCGAGATCCGCAACATCGGCAACGTCGATCGGAGCAACCACTCGCAACCTCGACGCCTGCGTCGACGACAACCGATCGGCCAGCTCGGTCGCGACCTGTTGATTGGTGACCCAGACGTGGACGAATGGCTGCAGGAGCCGTTGCCGCGATCGGTCCGAGAGGCGGATGAGTGCCTCTGCTGCCCTCCCGCCATGCACGAACAGCGCCGTCGTCACCGGTCGGCCGAGCCTGGCCTGGAAGGAGCACACGCGGAGGCTTCGCAGCGACGAGCAGTGGTACAGCCGTCGTGGAGCGAGCGACTCCGGACCCAGGAACAGTCGCACGAGGCGAGGAAGGGGCCGGACCGAGCCGGTGCCCACGCGATCACCGACCGCCCTGAACCATGCCACCGACGCCGTTGCCGAAGTGGCGACGCCGCCCTGCTCTCCAGGTGGTGGGCCCACGATCAGCCAATCGGGACGAAGGTTCACAACGGCCGACCGTAGCAATGGGCCATCCATTCAGCGCCCGATCAGCGGGAACTTCTCATGTCGAACCAGCAGGAGCCGATCATTGGATCAGATCCAACGAGTTCTGGAATCGACTCATCGGCCGAACAGTGGAGTCGGCGACACTCGATGCGGGTCATCGGAAAGGGAACCAACCATGACGAACAACCGAGCACCGAAGCTGATCAACAGCCGGCATCTTCTCCGCAAGGCAGTCCTCTCGACCGCGTTCGTCGGCCTCACGCTGGCGGTACAGAGCCCCGTTTCGGCGGCCGACTATCAAAGCACCAGTTCGGCCACCTTCTCCGACACCACGCCTTCTGCGGGCGACACGGTCACCGTGTCGGGGACCACGTCGCCGGGGGCGATCGTGGTGATCAGCATCTCGGGTACCGGCGGTGCCCAGACCTTGGGGGTCACCACTGCGGATGCCTACGGCAACTACACGATTGCCGTTGCGATTCCGGCCAACCTGGCGTCGGGCATCTATGTGCTGGGCGTCACGGCGGACAATCAGCAGATTGCGTCCACCTCGATGACGGTGGGAGGCACGACCGCTTCCACCGGCACCTCGTCGGGTTCTCCTTCGAACCTGCCCTTCACCGGCTCGTCGTCGCTCGTGCTGGTCGCTGCAGCCGGAGCGTTGGTGACAGCGGGTGGTGTGGCGGTCGGTCTGAGCCGTCGCTCAGCGCCCAACCCCGTCTGATCCCAGCGGAATCGAGATCTCCCGGTCCTCGGCGAGTGTCATCGACTCGGTGACACTCCCAGATGGCGTCTTGACGAGCAGCTTCACCTGATCCTGGTTCACCAACGGCTGGGCCAGCAGGCGAAGGTGATAGCGACCGTCGGAGAGATCGGTTTGGCCGCTGATGTCGAAGACGACCGTGCGACTCTGGCCGGGAGAGACGTCGATCTCGGTGAGGTATCGCTCGTAGCCGAACTCCTGCTGCAATTCTGGATCCACCGTCTGACCATCGACGGAGATGGCATCGAGTCGGTGCGGTGTCGTGATGGACAACTGCATGCGATCGATACCGGGGGGTAGGTCTCGAGCAGGAAGTCCGGTGACATACCGAGGAAGCCCCGTGGGGTCGACAGTGTTGGTCACGGTCACTCGTACCTGTGCCGAGATCCCGCCCGTGGCCGGATCGAGGGTGACGTCGTAGTCGACCGAGCGTAGGACGTAGGCATCGAGCTTGTCCCCTCCCCCGTTGACGTGCATGACCGCCAACCGATCGGTCCCATCCGGTGGCGGAACCGGGTCGAGCAGATCCAGCTGGTCGAGGCGGAGGTTCTCTTCTTCGTTGATCGTCGCCATTCGGAGCCGATCCTGGTGCACTGCAGCCTGCAGGGCCGGCCAGACCGCACCAGGGTCGACCACATCGGTGGTGAGCAAGCGATCGAACGTCTCGACGGCGACCCAATCGAGCACGTCGACGCGTTCGGGCTTGTCGAACAGGGCGTATTGATCGATCAGCAGGAACTGGACGATCGAATCGGCATCGAGCGACCGTCCGAGGCCCGGTACCTCGACGGGTCCGGTCAGTCGCATGATGGCGGCCAGCCCGTATGGATCGACATACAGGGCGCCGTCGATCGGGGCACCACCCATGGTCGGGTACAGCTCGGCGACGGCCCGCATCACCGAGGGGAAGTCCGACATCCCACCCCAGTTCTGGGTGTACAGCTCCGGGTGATTGACCAGGAAACGACTCGGGTACACATCTGCGTCCTCGAACCGGCCCGGACCTTCGGCATTGATCTCCTCGTCGCGCAGATGGCGACTGATCCCGAGGCGTCCGTCGGCTGCGCTGATCTCGATCACGTTTCCGATCACGCCCCCCAACTCGCGTGCCTCAGCCGGCGTACCGAACAACACCAGGTAACGACGGGGGGAATCCTCTCCCAGCAACGCCGGGATCAATCGGACGGTCTGACCGGCGGTGTGCACCCCGCCGAGCGAATCGTGGATCTCTTCGACTGCGGCATCGATCTTCGCACGCGCCGGGGGAACCAACCACGGGCTGTCAGCCTGTTCGATCTCGTCGAGCGCAACCCGGAGCGAAGCCTCAGTTCGCTCGAGTGGGCCGACAAGCGCCGCCACGCGGGGCAAGTCGAGTCCCCCGTCGCTGGATCGAAGTGCGCCGACATCGGTCAGGGGCACGACTGCCTCGGCCGAGTCGGCGACAGCCGCGGCTTGGACCGCGAGCGTTCGCTCGATGCGAAGATGCTGGCTCAGCACAGGAACGAGGAGGGCCGGTCGCACCCACCATCCACCGAGGCGATCGTCCGCCAGCCGAAACTCGGCGGCCGCGTGATCGAGAGCGAGCGTTGCCGCTTCGACATCGCCGGAGCGGACCCCGGCAACGCCCGCCCGAAGCGAATCGAGACCCTCGTTCAGGCGGGCTCGGGCCATGAGGCCGCCGAGTACCCCCGCAACGCTCACCGTCATCGTTGCCAACACCAAGAACCCGAGACCGCGCCGGACACCAGCGTGCCGCGCGAGCCGATCGACCGTATCGGGGTGGCGGTGGGCTGCGGCCAGCGCGACGGCGAGGAACACGGTCATGACCACGAAACTGGCGGTCGGGAAGCCCAATGGCGACCGAAGGAACAGCATGCCCGTCGCCGCCACGGCCGAGCACCCGAGGGCCGAGATCGATCCGTCGTCCGCTCGTCGAACCAGGGCCGCCAGCATCAGCCACACCAGGGCAGCCAGACCGGTCAATGCCCAGCCGACCGAAGCCGCGAGGGCAACGCCGACGAACAGAGCCCCCATTCTCATCGTGTGCCCGGCGCGGGCGAGGCACAGCACGAGGACTGCCCACAGGGCACCGACGACAACGAGATCCCAGAACTGGATTCCGGTGGGGGCGGGAAGGTTCATCGTCGGGGCGCGACCACCGTCGCTGGGCCCAACGGACTATTCACGACAAGGGTGACTGACCGACGGGAAGGAATCGGACGACCGGAGTCAGCCAAAGCGTTCTCATGACCAGCCCAGTTCTCATGACCAGCCCAGTTCTCGAGACCAGCCCAGTTCCCGAAGCGAACACGGCGCAGAGACGAACCGTGGTGGACGTTCAGGATCCGCCACTCCACCCAGTCGGTGCGCAGACGTCGCGCGCCCGCCGAGTCCGGGTCGCGCCGGGCCAGCCACGCTCGGTGACGTGGGCCGAACGACAGGTACGACTCCGAGATCACCGCCTCCGGTTCGGTTGGACGCGTCGGATATCGGTTCGCCTCTTCGACCTCGTGGTCGCACTGGGGGGCCTCGTGGTCCTGACGCCGCTGCTGGTGATCGTCGGGATCATGGTCGCAGCGACGTCGTCGGGCCGACCGCTCTATGTGCAATGGCGAGTGGGTCGCTTCGGGCGACTGTTCCCGTGCCTCAAGTTTCGCACGATGTACCGCGACGCCGAGACCCGGCTGGCCGAGATGCTGTTGAGTGATCCCGAACTGGCGGCGGAATGGAGGAGAGACCACAAGCTGCGAAACGATCCACGCACGACCGCCGTCGGGCGAGTGCTGCGTCGCACCAGCCTCGACGAGCTTCCACAGCTCATCAACGTCGCGCTCGGCCAGATGAGCATCGTCGGACCCCGCCCCATCGTGACCGCCGAGGCAGAGCGCTACGGCGACAAACTCCCCGCTGTGCTGTCGGTTCGGCCAGGGCTGACCGGGCTGTGGCAGGTGTCGGGCCGGAACAACACGACCTACGAGCGACGGACCGAATTGGACCTCGAGTACGTGCGCAATCAGGCGCTCTGGCGCGATCTGCTCATCTGCGCCAGAACTGCGCGCCAGGTACTGAGTCCTCATGCCTACGGGGCGTGCTGATCGCCGGCGCGCGTCGGGCGCGGCGGTGGGGCCGGCCGCGCGGTCGTGGGACCCTGACGGCGAGCGCCGCCCCCAGAGCGAGGAACCCCGCCGACAACCCTGTCAGGTTCAGGAACCGGATGTCGGACCTGCGGGGATCCGTCGACGTCCCGGACGGACTCCTGGGCTCGACCCGCAGCGGTGACCGACGCCGCTGGGCGAGAGGATGGCACCGAGCGAGGTAGCGGCACCGGCTGCGACTTGGCTCGTCGTCCCCATCGCCGGCTCCGAGCGGTCTCGGTCCGGTAGGAATACGAGCCGTAGCCATACCCTGAGTCGTCCTTGACCCCGATCAGGACCACGCCGAGCACGGTGCCGCCGACGCGTCGGATGCTCTCCACCGCCCGCCGAAGCTGGGCCTTCTCGGTCTTGCCCGCCAGTGCGGTGAGCACGACGGCGTCAACCCGACGGGCGAGGGTCTGGGAATCGGCGACCGGAAGAATCGGGGGGGCGTCCAGCACCACGTAGTCGACTGCGTTGCCGATCGCGCCGAGCATCGCAGCGAACTCCCGAGTAGCCACGAATTCGGCCGGATTGGGCGGTGGGCAACCTGCGGTGATGAGCGCCAGGCGTTCATCGGGGTAGGAGGCCATCGCCGACAGCGCCACGCCGTCGAGTAGGTGATTGGCCAACCCGGGTTCGATCGACACCCCGAGCGCGCTGTGGAGGCGAGGGCGACGAAAATCGACATCGACGAGGGCGACGCGATGACCGAGCGCCGCCAGCGCCCAGGCCAGATTCGACGAGGTGGTCGTCTTGCCCTCGCTCTGACTGGCACTGGTGACGAGCACCGATCGCACCTGCTTGTTCATCACTGCGAACTGGAATGCGGTGGAGAGCCGATGGTATCCGTCGGCGACCCCGGAGTCGGCGTGATCCCGTCCGGCCAGCGCCAACTCGGCATCGCGCATCGAACGATCCGGTGGAGGAATGGAACCGAGCACCACCAGACCGGTTGCCTCGGTGATGTCCTCGGCGCTCTTGATGGTGCGATCGAGCGCTTCTCGCACGAGCGCGAGACCGACACCCACCACGGCACCTCCGATGAGACCCAACACGATCATCCTGACCAAAGGCGCCCCCGTCTCCTGATCGGGCGGTGATGCCACCTGGAGCACCCGTGCTGTACCCGAGCCCGCGACTTCGCCGCTGAGCTGCAGCTCGCCGACGCTGGTGATGACCTGTTCGATCTGGGCGTCGAGCAGCTTCGTCGACGGAGCGAGATCGTCGACCATCCGGTCGATCTCGTTCTGCACCAGCTGACGTTGCGTGGGATCGGTGGTCGCGCTCAGCTGATCCCGCAGGACGTCGAGCGGTGCCCGTACTTGGGTTCGCTGTGTCTGGAGCTCCTGCAGTCGGCTCTCGAGCCGCTCGACCGCAGAGGTGATCGAGGCCGCGGCCCCGGCCTGCTTGGAGGAGACATAGGCCTCGGCCCACGTATTGGCGAACCGGGCAGCATCGGTCGGATCGGCGGCGACTGCACTGAACTCGAGCACATCGGCGCTGTCGAGGCCTCGGATGGCGACTTGATCCGATGGCAGGAAGCCGAGTGCCTCGCTGACACGCGCCTCGGTGGCGTCGCTGCGGGCGAAGTTGATCTCGTTCTCGATTCGACGGGTGAGCATCTGCGGGTTGGTGATGGCCGGATCGAGGGCGGCCTGGGCCGCGGAGTCGGCGATGAGCACGGCCGACGTCGCCCGGTACATCGGCGCCCGGCCGATGGCGACGAATGCGCTCAGCGCGGTGAGGACGACGATGGGCGTGACCAGCCACAACGCACGACGACGCATGACCGCGAGATAATCGGCGAGCGTGAGCTCGGATCGGACGCCTTCGGGACTCACGCGGGAATCCTAGGTGGATCGATCCCTGTGCTCGTGGACCCCGTGCCGCTCGTCCCGGTCCGATCGGCCGATGACGAGCATGAATCCGATGTCGACTCGGTTGGTGTGGACTCAGCTGGTCAGGATGGGTTGAGTCCCGGGGAGCAATCGCAGACCGGTCACCCCGTCATCGGCGATCGCTGCGGCCTCGTGTCCGTCCTTCACTTCCGCGGCGATGCTCACCGTCACCGAAGTGGGAAATGGCCTGACCTGATTGAGCGGTCGGAGATCGATGGCCGGCACGGCCTGCTCGAGCAGGTCCACCGTCTGGTACAGGGACCCGTCGGCATAGCTCACGGTGACGACGAACGAGTCGAAGTCGGCGAGATCCGTTTCCGCGGTGAGCACGAGGGACGTCCAGCGCTGGGTGACCCCGTCGGCACAGGAACAGGGGTTGACCGTGGCCTGCCCGGTTCCGTCCCCGGGGCACGGCCATTGACCGGTGTCGATGTCGAAGGTCCACAGGAGTCCCGCGTGGCCGAGCCCGTACATGCAGCGGTTACCGTCGTAGATGTAGGCGTATTCCTGTGTCCGCTGACCGGTCCAGTTCGACGCAGCGGTTGCGCACCGGGCGCCGATGGTCCAGTCCCAGCAGATCGCAGAACTGTTCTTGCGGAAGGGGAAGAAGGTTCGGAGGTGGCCGAAGGTCGTGGTACCGGTGGCCGATTGTTGGCCAGGGGTGTCACCGCTGTTGAAGTCGAAGTCGAACGGTGAGGGCCTGGGCGAGCCGTTGAGCCGGAAGCACTGATGCCCGGTGCCGCTTCCGCCGGCTTGGCCTGCTCGAGCGCACACGCCGTCGACCACCTTTGCCCTGTCGTAGGTGACGAAGAGGAAGGGGCGGCCTTCGGATGTCTTGGACGAGCCGAAGTCGCTGCACGGGGAGGTGGTGACGGTGTCCCAACAGCTGACCCATGTGTCGTTGTTCCTGGCACCAAAGGGAACGGGCGTGAGCGAGACGAAGATGCGGCGTCCGTCGGGGGTCGGGGCCATGTCGAACTGGATCTCGTCGATCTTCATTCCTTCCGGATAGCCACTCGCGGGTTGGTTGAGCGCCAGCTCGTGGGATCCGGTCAGGTTGGTGGCTGCCGGGTAGCCGGGGCAGGCCGCATCGGTGGCAGTGTCCCAGCAGTACATGCGGCTGTTGTCACCGAACAGGTAGAGGCGGGTCCCGATGGCTTCGGGCCCGTCGATCCGCACATTGCCTCGGCTCCCGCCGTTGGGTTTGTAGGCCTCGAGCGGCTTGGGGTTGCTGTACCCGCTGCAGGTGGCGTGGGTCGTGCTGTCCCAACATCCCAGTCCGACGCTGGTCGAGCGTTGGACGACGAAGTAGACCTTCATACCGATGGCGGTGATCTTGGGGGTGTAGTTGGTCGACATCCCCACGTAGGGCTCGGTGGGATAGAAATTGAGCTGGGCGCCCTTGGTGCAGGGCTTCTCGGTCTTCTTGTCGGTGCACGACAGCACGTCGCCGCTGCTGTGGTGGAACAGGTTGAAGACCTGGTCCCCGACCAGCGTCGGCGACCAACCATCCCCCCCGGTACCGGCCTTGATCATCGTGGTCAGCCCGGTCGTGATCGGGATGACGGCTCCGCAGTCGGCCCCACAGTCGTTGACCGATGCCGAGGCCTTTCGTCCCACATCGACCTGCTTGAGGACGATGCCGGCGAAGAAGAGGTCCAGCTGCTTGCGCTGGACCTCGACGTTGGCCACGTCGGTCCCCAGGCCACTGGTCGAGAAGCTGACCGTCGCGTCAATGTTCGTCTGGGTCGGATCGAAGCCGTTCTCCGCCAGGATCTGGTTGGCCGCGTCTCGCGCTGCGGCCTCGGCCGCAATGCGGTCCCCGGTTGCAGCCTCGACCCGGCGAAGCTCCTCGATGGAACCCAACGCCGCCAGATCGGACGCCCGCTGGGCACGGCTGGCGGTGTTGTACCAGTGGCCGACATCGACCGACAGCGCGGCCATGATCATGATCCCCATGAGCAGCATCGCGGTCAGCGCGATGACCGTTCCCCGCTCCTGGGGACGGCCGAGCCCGACCGGTCGAACGAGACGTCCACGGTTCATTTCGAGTCTCCGGTGTCACCGAGCTGAGGGGACACAGCCTGATCCTGGATGGTGATGCCGCCGCCGGGGATCATGCCGGTCAGCCACCGATACCGGTAGCGGATGGCCACACCCAGACGGTCGGTGGTGGCGAAA
Organism: Acidimicrobiales bacterium; assembly: GCA_024641625.1. GTDB lineage: Bacteria > Actinomycetota > Acidimicrobiia > Acidimicrobiales > SZUA-35 > JAHECQ01. Next base: position 24,773 of record JAHECQ010000002.1, read on the forward strand.
TCGGCAGCCCTCGTGATCGGACAGAAGGTCATGTCCGGGTCGTCATCACAGACGGGGTCGTCGAAGTCGTCACGGGTGGCCGTGGCGATGAAATCCCCACTGAAGATCACGCATCTGCCGGTCACGCCACCGGTTCCCGAGGAGAGGGCATTCGCCGCGGTGGCGCAGGCCGAGGGCGGCTTGGTCGACCCGGCGGAGCTCCGGTAGATCATGACCCACGAGATCGAACCGGGATCGTCGACGTCGTCTCGCACTCTCTGGATGAGGTCGAGGTCGCTGAAGCGATCCGACGAGTGTCGGGCATGGTCGATCACCGTCGATCGCAGCACGGTCGCCACCGTGTTGTCGGCGTGCCACGCCAATCCGAATTCGCCGATGCCGACGAGGAGAGCGATGAGAAGGGGCGCGACCAGTGCCGTCTCCACGATGACCGCTCCCCGCTGCCGCCACGACGGATGTCGCAAGGACGGTTGTCTCGGGGACGGGCTCTGCCGGGACCGGCTGCTCGAGCCCTCGGCCGGTGATCGTCGGAGAAGCGTCATGTCACGTACCTCCCGAGGGCAGCTCGAGACGAAGCACGACCGAATGGTCGATGAATCGATTTGCCACCAATCCCGTCGGAGACGTGTACCGGAGACGGATGGCGACACCGACGTACTCGCCGGCCACCCGATCGTCGAGGCACCAGACGCAGGTCAACTGGCCGGCCGAACGACCGAGATCGCTCGACAGGTACACCGTGCAGTTCTCGTCGACCGGGCCGGGAGCAGGGGCGGACATGCACTCGGCCGGCGGCTTGGCGGAACTGTCGGTGGCGGGGTAGAGCACAACGCGCTCGATGGCGCTCTGCTTGTTCGCTCCGATTCGCCGAAGGACGGTCTCGAGCACGAGTTGATCTCCGTCGGCAGACGACCCGTGGATCGACAAGGTTCGTGAGGATTCTCGCGCCATCTGTTCGACCGAGAGCAACGAATGCAGGTACCACCCGGCCTCGAAGGTTCCCAGGAGCAGGGCGACGATCACAGGCGCGACCAGAGCCATCTCGACCACGGCAGCACCGCGTTCTCTCAGACTCGTTCGGCGCCCTGCCTGCGAGTCCGATCGTCGGACGGTTGACCCGTAGGGGTGGGGTCCTGATTGCGTCATCAAGGATGTATCGGTCCGAGTCGACAGAGACTGAGCCATTGGGCGAATCTGCCGGTGCCGACGTCTGCCCTCGGGGTCCCTGGAATCCCCGATCCCTCATGTCCCGGGGTCGATGTGCCGATGGTTCGGGCGAAGGCTTCATCGACGTATCCCGGTCTACAGTCTTCGGACAACGGGTATCCACCCTGCCGTTTCACCCTGCCGTTGGATCCTGCCGCTGGATCCAAGCCGGCCCAGAGCCCTCGCAACACCATCCTCGCCCGGAGGGGCCACATTCATGACCACTGTCCTGCCACAACTCGACCCGTCGTCATCACCGGTGTCGGCATCATCCCGATCCGTCGTCTCCGGATCTGCTCCGGGATCATCACGATCGAGGAAGACATCGACCACTCTGGCGATCCTGCTGGCGCTGGGCCTCGGCGCATCCGCCTGCGGCTCGGGTTCCGATGCGGCGTCGAACGACGACGCCGGAGCCACGACCACCGTCGATGGCACCACCGACGCCACCACGGACTCGACCGAGACGGCGTCCACCGGCGTCACCCAGACGGTCGACGGGACGACACCGTCGGACAAACGAGTCCGCCTCGGGTCCAGTGTGCTGGCCAAAACCCTCGATCCGGCCAATCAGGCGAACTCTGCTCGCTTCACGGGCAGCATGGAGATTTCGGGCACCGGCGATGCCGGAGAAGCCGTCGACATGAGCCTGGAGTTCGAAGGTGCGTACGACCTCGCCTCGAAGTCGAGCACCATGTCGATGGACCTCTCGAGCATGATGGAGGCGGCAGCGGGCAGCGACAACTCGATTGCCGGCATGGCCGATCTCATGGGCGGCCCCCTTCAGCTCATCACCATCGGCGACGATGCCTGGATCCAGTGGGGTCTGTTCGCCATGATGGGCGTCACCGCTGACCAATGGGTCGAGATGAGCCCCGGCGACGTCGGCTCCCTGACCGAGGGGCTCGGCGCCTCCGGCCCGACCGATCCGACCGAATTCCTCCGCCAACTCGAAGAGGCCAACGCTGAAATCGAAGAAGTCGGGCGCGAGACAGTTCGCGGCGTCGAGACGACCCACCTCAAGGCAACCGTCGAACTCGGCGAGTTGGCCGCCACGCTGCCGGCCGATCAGGCTGCTCAGCTCGACGACGTCGTCGGCTCCGGCATCGATCAGCTGCCGATGGAGTTCTGGATCGGCGACGATGGTCTCATCTACCGCTGGTCGGTGACGATGGACATGAGCGGTGTCCCCGGAGTCGATGGTTCCGGTTCGCTGAACATGGTCTACGAGATCTTCGACTACGGAAGCGATGTGAACATCGTGGCCCCCGACCCCAGCCTGGTGGTCAGCGGAGCCGGCCTCGGTTTCTGAGCCACCCGGTTTCTGGTTAACTGTCATCCGTGACCGAACCAGCCGCCCGCACCGAATCGAACGAAGCCAGCATCGAGCGTGTCGGCGTGATCGGTGCCGGGCTCATGGGCTCGGGCATCGCCGAGGTCTCGGCCAAGGCCGGCTTGGACGTGATCGTCGTCGAAGCGAACGAGGTGGCCGCCGAGACCGGACGCGAACGGATCGAGAAGTCACTCGAGCGTGCCGTTCGGGCAGACAAGATGACCGCCGAGCAACAGGCCGCCATCCTCGATCGGCTCCGCTTCACCGCCGAAATGGCCGAGCTCGCCGACCGCCAGCTCGTCGTCGAGGCCATCATCGAGAACGAGAACGCCAAGACCTCGGTGTTCCGCCAGCTCGACGAGATCGTGGTCGATCCCGAGGCGGTGCTGGCCACGAACACGTCGTCCATCCCCATCATGAAGCTGGCGATGGTCACCCGGCGCCCCGGAAACGTCATCGGCATCCATTTCTTCAACCCGGTGCCGGTGCTGCACCTGGTCGAGATCGTCACCTCGCTCCACACCTCACCGCACACCCAGGCCGTGGCCGAGGCCTACTCCACGAACCAACTGGGCAAGCGGGTGATCCACTCGACCGATCGCGCCGGGTTCATCGTCAACGCGCTCCTGATCCCCTACATCCTGTCCGCGGTTCGAATGTTCGAGTCCGGTTTCGCCTCCAAGGAGGACATCGATCAGGGCATGGTCACGGGGTGCGCCCACCCAATGGGCCCACTTGCTCTGGCCGACCTCATCGGCCTCGATACCACGATGGCGGTTGCCGAGTCGCTCTACGCCGAGTTCAAGGAACAGCTGTACGCACCGCCGCCCCTGCTGGCCCGCATGGTCGAGGCCGGCCTGCTCGGCCGCAAGACCGGTCGAGGCTTCTACGACTACTCAGCGGCCAGAGCCTGAGCCATCGTCGGCACGGTGGCCCGCCGAAGGCGAACCCGGTCGTCCCGACCGAGCTTCACCAGCAGCGGCAGGCCCAGCAGTGCGATCGCACCACCGACGAACATGCCCCAGGCTTCGCCCGAGAGGGCCACCACCAACCCGATCACCGGGCCACCGACGGCCATCGACAGATCGAAGAAGGCCGAGAACGTGGCCACTGCATTGGTACGTTCTCGGCTTGGGGCACGGCTGACCACCCACGACAGCAGACCGGGAAAGATGGGCGCCACGCCCAGGGCGAACAGCACGATGCCCGTGAACAGCAGTCCCGGGCCCTGGGCGATGGCCACGAGCCAGAGACCGACGGCGAGCAGGCAGAGCCCCCCGGCAGCAACCGGAAGAGGACCGTATCGGTCGGGCAGCTTGGCTCCGAAGACTCGGAGCACCAGCACCAGGGCGGCGTAGGTTCCAAAGACCGCCCCCGGTGACGCAAGGTGTCGCTCGGTCACGTGGAGCGCGATGAACGAGACGAACCCGGCATAGCCGATGATCCCGCAGCCGAGCACCAGACCCGGTAGCAGGGCGGTTCGATTGATCAGCGCCCGCTTCGGGGCCTCCTGGCCGACCGCAGCGCGCTCGATGACCCCCTGTTCCAGACCGGTGGGGGTCGCAAGGCCGAACGCCATGCCGACCAACGCAAGGACCGACGCAGTCACCCAGACTGCGTCGTAGCCCCACTGTTCCCAGACCCAATTGCCCACCGCCGGCCCGATGGCCACACCCACGAACGTGGAACCCGACAGATAGGTGGCGGCCTCACCTCGCCGATGGTCAGGAGCCAAGTCCTGGGCGGCGGTGGCCAGACCGACGAAGGCGGCGCCCTCGAACACGCCGAAGGCCAGGCGGACGACCAGGGCCGCGGCCACCGAGTCGACCACCAGATACGCCGCCAACGTGGCCGCGACGCACGCCATTCCCATCACGACCAGCAGTCGGCGCCCGTAGCGATCACCGACCCATCCCCAAACCGGACGGACGAGCGCCGACGACACCCCGTAGAGCCCGATGGCAAGGCCTACCGCCAACCCGCCACCGTGAAGCTCGTCCTTCACGAAACGGGGCAGGACCGGATACAGCATCGTCCAGCCGGAGAAATAGATGGCCGAGGACATCACCAGGAACACGAACCGAATCGAGAGGAGGTCTTCATCGATCGGAGCGGGTTGGCGGGCTACCTCGACCAACGGAACCGGACCTCCTGGCCCGGTCGAAGTTGGGCAACGATGGGGAGTTGCCGTTCGGTCACCACGGCAACGACGGGATAGCCGCCGGTCGTGGGATGGTCCGGGCCGAAGATGATCGGCTCACCGTTGGGTGGCAACTGCACCGCGCCGAAGATCACGGCTTCGGACGGGAGTTCGGTGGTGATGGCACGGCGAAGCAACGAACCCACGATCCGGACGCCGACACGATCGAGCCGATCGCTCACGTGAAAGGACTCCGAGCCGAGGCGGTGGGCCGAGGCTTCGTCCATCCAGTCGAGCCGCGGTCCCGGCGCGAGCTCCAACACCGGATTGGCTTCGATCGGATGCGTCGGAACCTGGTCGGGAGCGGGCATGCGTTCGATGTCAGCGCCGACCAGTAGACGATCGCCGGCCACCAGTGGCGATACACCCAGACGACCGAGGGTGTCGCAGCTTCGAGAGCCCAACACCCTGGGGGCATCGATGCCGCCCCGTACGGCCACGTACGAACGCAGACCGGCAGTTGGCCGACCGAACACGATCTCGGAACCGGCTCGAGCCCAGACGGCCTGGCCCATGGCCACCCCGAGGCCATCGAGCATGATCGGCAGCGTGGCACCGGTGATGGCGAGCACCAGGTCCTGGTCGGCGCGCATCGTGGCCCCACCGAAGGTCAACTCGATGACGGCGGCACCTTCCTCGTTACCGACGACCCGATTGGCCAACCGGTACGCGGGCTTGTCTGCGGCACCCGAAGGGCTGACGGCGAACCGAGCGAGACCAGGACGGCCCTCGTCCTGGATGGTGGCCATCACGCCCGGTTCGACGACGACGAGGCCCCCGCTCATACCGGCCGGAACCGCACCGTTTGGCCCGGCTCCATCAGCGCCGGCGACTGACCCAGGTCGAAGCGGTGGGGGTCGAACAGCACGGCGTCGGTGGTACCCAACAGATGCCATCCTCCGGGCGAAGACGTGGGATAGACCGCACTGTATGGTCCGGCGATGGCCAGCGAGCCCTGCGGCACTCGCGTGCGAGGCGACGAACGACGCGGCAGCTGAAGCAATGGATCGAGTCCGCAAAGA
>JAHECQ010000185.1 GCA_024641625.1 Acidimicrobiales bacterium
GGATTTGCCGAGCCCTCCGACCTGCCCGATCTGGGCGAGCTCGCCGTCTCGTTCCTCGAACACGGTGATGAAGCTCTCCGAGGAGGTCGAGCCTCCCCATGGATCGCCGTCGGTCGTGGCGACTCGGAGGTGGCCGTCGAACTCGGACAGGCTGTACTGGCTCAGCAGGTGACCCCGTACGGCGCCGGAACCCACATAGGTGGTGGTCGTCGGATCGGTGATGTCGAAACTGTGCAGGCTGGCGCTGAAGTCGCTGTCGGCGGCAACGGTGCCGTCAGGATTCCACTCGGGCCATTGCTGGGTGGCGACCGTCAGCCGGTTCATCGATGCATAGATGGTTTGACCGTCGGTGAGCACGGCCAAGGCATCAACGGGATCCAGACCTGAGGATGCATCCACGGTGAGCACTGCGACCGTGCCGAACCCCGAGAACTCCTGGGGCAGGTGGAAGTGATCGCACGCGACGATCGGCCCCGCTTCGATCGTCCGGTCGCCATCGACCAAGCGATAGCTGGGGAGCCATTGCTCGATCGTGCTGGTGCGGATGAGATCCTCGTTGGCCTTCTTCGCACTGTCCTCGGCCTCGGGTCCTGAAGGGTAGAGGAAGGGGAAGTGGCCGGTGGGGGCGCTGAGGACGAAGCGAATGGTGCCGTCGATCTCGCGCGCCGAGATGGACGATCCTTCGAACTCGAGCGTGCGGCCGATGGTGCCGGTGTCGAGGTCGACCTCGATGAGACGGGTGGTCGGGGTGCCGCCGAAGCGGGGGTACGAGCCAGTGGCGTCGAACGCCAGTTCGGTCCATCCCGACGTGGTGAGGAAGGCTTTGTCGCCGAGGAGGAACAGATCACCGGCCCATTGGTCCTCGGGGAGGGTGACGGTTCGTACGAGCACCGGTACCCCGGTGCTGACGTCGAGAATCTGGAGCTTGCCGGCGGCGGCGACGACCATGCGGACGCCGTCGGTCTTGACGAGATCGGGTTCATCGACCCCGGTCTCTTGCACGTTCGTGCGGGTGAAGTCGGCCGATCCGTCGCTCGGGGCAGCCGAGTCGGACGTTGCCGTGTCGGTACCCGCCAGGGCGTCCTCGGCCATCATGACCGGGTAGCCACCCTGGCCGAAGCCATAGGGCCCCACCCGGTCGAGGCCCTCCTGGATGAGGCGGTCGAGCAGAGTGTCGCAGTCGGTGACGGTTTCGAGCCCCGAGGTCAGTTGCACATCGATGGTCTTGAGGTCGGTGGTCCCGTCGGAGGCGGCGGTGTCCGAGCCGTTGGTGCAGGCGGCTGCGGCCAGGGCGAAGCCCAGCAGTGCAACCCAAGCTCTCGGTCCCACCGTCGTCTTCGGGATGACCGCACCGCGGTCAGGTCTCGGTCGGGCGGCGCTGTTGCATGGGCTGGTGGCGGTGGCGATCGCAGCGCGTGGTCGGTGCATGGCGGACTCCCGGAGTCGTGAGCGTTGAGTGGTGCTCTGACGACCCATCGGCACGAAGCGGTTCCGCGATGATCCCGCTGTCACGATTCTGTAACAGTCAGTTCGGCAAGGGTCAGTGCCCTGCAGTTGGCAGGGCCCGGTGGCAGCCGGGGCCCCATGGCGGCCGGTGCCGACTCAGGCCGAAGGCAGCCACTCGGGACGCCGACCCTCGAACGAGCCGATGTCGTCGACGTTGCGGAGGGTGATGCCGATGTCGTCGAGTCCTTCGAGGAAGCGCTCTTGGGTCGCGGAGTCAAAGGGGAACTCGACGGAGAGATCGAGCTCCGGAACCTCGACGAGGCGTCGTTCCACATCGATGGTGATCTCGAGGTTGGGGTTGTCGTCGACGGCATCCATCAATTGGCGGGCGATGTCAGCGGGCACCACGACCGGGATGAGGCCGTTCTTGGTGGAGTTGTTGCGGAAGATGTCGCCGAAGCGAGAGGTGATGACGGCCTCGAACCCGTACTGCTGGATGGCCCACACGGCGTGCTCGCGACTCGAGCCCACGCCGAAGTTGGGGCCGGCGATCAAGATGGTCGCGCCGGAGAAACGTTCCTCGTTCAAGACGAAGGCAGGATCGTCCCGCCACTCGGAGAACAGGCCCTTCTCGAAGCCGGTCCGCTCGACCTGTTTGAGCCAATCGGAGGGAATGATTTGATCGGTGTCGACATCGGATCGGTCGAGCGGAACGGCTCGGCCGGTGACAACTCGGACTGCCTTCATGGGAGACCTTCCTTGCTCAGAGATCGTCGGGGGTTGCGAAGCGGCCGACGATCGCAGTCGCTGCTGCGATCTCGGGCGAGACCAGATGAGTTCTTCCGCCCCGGCCCTGGCGTCCTTCGAAGTTGCGGTTGCTGGTGGACGCCGAGCGCTCACCGACAGCCAATTTGTCAGGGTTCATGGCGAGGCACATCGAGCAGCCGGGCTCGCGCCAGTCGAACCCGGCCTCGGTGAAGATCCGGTCGAGTCCCTCGGCTTCGGCCTGGTACTTGACCGCGAACGAGCCGGGCACGACGAGGGTTCGCATGCCCGGTGCGACGTGGCGGCCCTCGGCGACCTTGGCCGCGGCGCGAAGGTCCTCGATACGGCTGTTCGTGCACGAGCCGATGAAGACGGTGTCGACCTTGACGTCCTTGAACGGAGTATTGGCCTCGAGCCCCATGTAGACCAGGGCTCGAGCGGCAGCTTCCTGGTCGGCCGGGTCGGCGAAGGAGGCAGGGTCGGGCACGGTTCCCGAGAGCGCGGCGACCTGGCCCGGGTTCGTGCCCCAGGTGACCTGCGGATCGATCTCGGTGGCGTCGATGACGACTTCGGTGTCGAAGGTGGCTCCGGGATCGGTGGGGAGCGTACGCCAATATGCCACCGCAGCATCCCAGGCCGCACCCTTGGGTGCATGCTCGCGACCTTCGAGGTACGCGAACGTGGTGTCGTCGGGAGCGATCATGCCGGCCTTGGCGCCGGCCTCGATCGACATGTTGCAGACCGTCATCCGGCCTTCCATCGACAGCGAGCGGATCGCCTCGCCGCGGTACTCGATGACATGGCCGATGCCACCACCGGTACCGATGCGGCCGATGATGGCGAGGATGAGGTCCTTGGCGGTGCTTCCGGCCGGCAGGATTCCCTCCACGGTGATGGCCATCGTCTTGGGACGGATCTGGGGGAGCGTCTGGGTGGCCAGCACGTGTTCGACCTCGCTGGTCCCGATGCCGAAGGCCAGTGCCCCGAACGCACCGTGGGTTGCGGTGTGTGAGTCGCCGCACACGACGGTCATGCCGGGTTGGGTGAGTCCTTGCTCCGGGCCGATGACGTGCACGATGCCCTGGAGGGGCGAGCCCATGGGATGCAGGGTGATGCCGAACTCGGCGGCGTTGGCGCGCATGACCTCGATCTGCTTGGCGCTGATCGGATCGGCGATCGGCTGATCGATGTGTTCGGTCGGCACGTTGTGGTCCTCGGTGGCCACCGTCAGGTCCGGCCGTCGCACCGGCCGGCCGGCGAGCCGAAGGCCGTCGAAGGCCTGTGGGGACGTGACCTCATGGACCAGATGCAGGTCGATGTAGAGGAGGTCGGGGTCGCCAGTGCCCCCGGTGGTGCTGCCTCGGCGAACGAGGTGGCTCTCCCAAAGCTTGTCGACCAACGTGCGTGGTTCGGCCATCGAATGCTCCTGTGCCGGACGAAGGGGCGGTGCGATGGGCCACTATAGGAGCGCGTCGGGCCAATGACCTCTTGCCCGGTCGCTCGGGCACCCTCAGCGGTTCAGGCCGCGCACCTCAGACGTCGATCGAGACGACGGTGACCGAAATCAGGCCTCCGGGCGCCTCGTACTTCACGGTTTGACCCTCTTTGGCACCGAGCAGGGCCTGACCCATGGGTGAACCCGGCGACATGACCACCAGGTTGTCACGCCGTTCCTCGATCGAACCGATGAGATATGTCTCGACATCGGGGTCGCCGTCGTAGCGCACGCCGACGATGCACCCTTCGCGAACTGCATCGGCCGATGCACCTGATTCGACGATGTCGGCGTTCTCGATGATGCGGGCCAACTGGATGATGCGGCCCTCCATCTTCCCTTGCTCTTCCTTGGCGGCATGGTAGTCGCCGTTCTCGGACAGGTCGCCGAGCTCGCGGGCCGCCTCGATCTTGTGGGCGATCTCGATCCGTCCACGGGTGGTGAGGTCGTCGTATTCGGCCTGAAGGCGATCGAACGCATCCTTGGAAAGCTTTTGACGGTCAGCCATCGGAGCAGAATACCCGCGGATGACGGTCGAGATCGCCTAGCGGCGGCGCAACAGGTAGCTGAGCTGCACAGTGGCCGCGAGGCCCAGACACCATGCCGCCAGTGTGACCGGTTCGGTCAGACGGTATTTGACCAGCGCCTGCTCGCTCCCGGCCAGAGAACTGTGTCGGCCCCAGAGCGCGATGTTGTAGTGGCGTTCGACCAGATACGCCACGACCAGGAGGGTGGACAGGTAGAACACCACGGAGATGACCGCACGGGTGTCCGGGTGATCCCGCCCGCCGCCGAGGCGGACGGCGATGGCGATCACGACGCCGAGGCCGACAGCCATCCAAGGGCTGCGACTACCGTTCTTCGTCTCGATGAGGTACCAGAGTGTCCCGAAGACCGTCGACAGGGCGAGCGCGGCCAGGAACGACGTGATGAAGTCGATCTGGGTGGCGACGGGGAGGGTCCCGATGTAGCGCTTGCGTCGCAGCGGTGTCGGATCGCCCTCGGGGCCCTCCTCGGCGGCGATGTGCCAACTGTCGGGCGCGGTCTTCAGATCGAAGTCCAATCTGGTTTTGGTCGACATCTGCGGTACCTCCCGAGATCGGGACTGCTCTCTTGTGGGTCCTATCGACGTTCTCATCTTGGTGCTTGAGTGAATCCGGAACAGTTTCCGAGGATCGGCGCCCGACCGATAGAGTTTGCAGCTCGACGCCAAGGGGGTTCCCGGATGGGCAGTGCAAAGAGCTATCGGATCGCCGTGGTCGGCGGGGACGGCATTGGTCCCGAGGTGATCGCCGAGGGCCTGAAGGTCATCAAAGCCGCTGGGATCACCCTCGACACCTCCGACTACGATCTCGGTGGGGCGCGCTACGTCAAGGATGGCACCGTCCTGCCCGACGACGTGCTCGACGAGTGGCGCTCTTTCGACGCCATCTACCTGGGGGCCGTCGGCACGCCTGCGGTGCCTCCTGGCCTCATCGAACGCGGACTCCTGTTGAAGATGCGGTTCGAGCTCGATCTCTACGTGAACCTGCGACCGTTCAAGAAGGCGGGTGAGCACCCACACGATTTCGTCGTCATCCGCGAGAACACCGAGGGTGCCTACGCCGGTGAGGGTGGCTTCCTTCGCAAGGGAACGCCGCACGAGATTGCGACCCAGGGTTCGGTCAACACCCGCATGGGTGCCGAACGCGCCATCCGCTTCGGTTTCGAACTGGCAATGCGCCGTAACAAGCATCTGACGTTGGTCCACAAGACGAACGTGCTGACGTTCTCGGGCGATCTCTGGGAGCGTGCCTTCAACGAAGTGGCACTCGAGTACCCGGAAGTGACCACGGCGTACAATCATGTCGACGCAGCGTGCATCTACTTCGTCCAGGACCCCCAGCGGTACGACGTCGTGGTGACCGACAACCTGTTCGGTGACATCCTCACCGACCTCGGTGGTGCGGTGTCGGGCGGCATCGGCTTGGCCGCGTCGGCGAATCTCAACCCCACTCGCAACGGGCCTTCGATGTTCGAACCGGTCCATGGCTCGGCGCCCGACATCGCCGGGCAGCAGAAGGCGAACCCGATTGCGGCGATCCTGTCGGGCGCAATGATGCTCGACTTCCTCGGCGAGTCCGCAGCAGCAGAAAGAATCACCGCGGCATGTGATGCTTGTAGTGAGATGATCGGTTCCACCAGTGAGATCGGCGACGCCGTCTCGGCCCACCTCTGAGGTTCGCAACATGAGCAACGACCCATTCACCGCACCCTTCGGATCGCTCTTCGGCGACCAGATGACGGTGGCGACCCTCTCCGACGGTCACTACACCTACGGGGGTGCCGCCCAGGCCTTCGAGAACTTCTCGCTGCATCCGGGTACCCACGCGCTGCACTACGGCAGCAGCTGCTTCGAAGGTCTCAAGGCCCATCGTCAGGTCGATGGTTCACTGGCGGTGTTCCGAGTCGACGATCACGTGGCGCGGATGCGTCAGAGCATCGAGCGGCTCCGCATCGTCGCTCCCGACGGGTCGGTCCTGCGACAGATGATCCTCGACGCGGTCGAGGCCAACGCCTCGTTCACCCCACCCACGCCGGGTTCGCTCTACATCCGTCCGACGTTCATCGGTACCACCCCGAACATCGGCGCGGCGGCTTCCCCCAGTGAGACCGGCATCCTGTACGTCATCTGTTCACCGGTCGGCGACTATTTCCCCGGAGGGGTGCGACCACTCACCCTCTACGTCGAGACGAAGATCCCGCGCACCACGCCCCAGTTCGGCATGGTGAAGAGTGGTGCCAACTACGTCATGGCCTTGGGCCCCACGCTCGATGCCAAGCGCGATCACGGGGCGGATCAGGTGCTCTTCGCCACCGGCGACGACATCACCGAGACCGGCGCCTCCAACTTCTTCCTGGCCGATGACACCCGTGTCATCACCCGTCAACTCGACGAATCGTTCCTTCACGGGGTCACCCGCGACTCGGTCATCGCCATAGCGGCCGACCTCGGCTACGAGGTCGAGGAGCGTCCGCTCGGGACTGGCGAGCTGATCGACTGGGCGGCCAAGGGCGAGGTGTTCCTGTCGGGCACAGCTGCGGTGATCGCTCCGGTCGGCACCGTGATCGTCGGCGATGCCCGTCACACCGTTGGCGATGGTCAGCCCGGCCCCAATACCCTGCGGCTGCGCGAGGCGCTCACCGACATCCTCGTGGGGGCTGCACCTGACAACCACCAGTGGCGTACGACGGTGGCGGGCTGATTCGTGGAAATTTCGCGCGACGCCATCTGGAATCCCGCTTGGCCGGAGGCGGTCGAGATCTTCGACACCACCCTGCGAGACGGGTCCCAGTTCGAGGGCATTGCGCTCACCGCCGATGACAAGCTTCGCATTGCCGCACTCCTCGATGAGCTGGGTGTGCACTACATCGAAGGCGGATGGCCAGGCGCCAACCCCCGTGATGACGAGTTCTTCGCTCGTGCTGCTGCCGGGGAACTCCAGCTGACCACGTCTGCGCTCGTGGCCTTCGGCTCGACCCGCCGCCCCAAGGGCAGGGTCGACGAGGACGAAACCCTCGCCAATCTCCTGGCCGCACAGACCGGCATCTGTTGCATCGTGGCCAAGAGTTGGGACTACCACGTACTCGAGGCCCTGCGCACCACCCTCGATGAGGGCGTGTCCATGATCGCCGATTCGGTCGAGTACCTCCGCAACGAGGGTCGGCGGGTGTTCGTCGACTTCGAGCACTTCTTCGACGGCTACAAACGGAACACCGAATTCACACTTCGGGCGGTGGAGGCGGCGGCGCTTGCCGGGGCGGAGGCGCTCGTACTGTGCGACACCAATGGGGGTTCGCTACCGCACGAGGTCGAGGCGGCCACCCGTGCAGTCGTCGATCTGTTCCCCGAGATCATCGTGGGCATGCACACCCAGAACGACACAGGTTGCGCCGTGGCCAATGCGTTGGCCGGAGTTCGTGCCGGGGCGCGCCACGTGCAGGGCACGATCAATGGGTATGGCGAGCGAACCGGTAACTGCGATCTGACCACCTTCATCCCGAACCTGACGTTGAAGATGGGGGTCCAGACCGTACCGGCGGGTGCGATGGAGCGGTTGACCACGATCAGTCATCATGTG
>JAHECQ010000186.1:0-6680 GCA_024641625.1 Acidimicrobiales bacterium
GCCATCGGGAATGGAGGTCTGTCCCAGGCCGCGTTGGTCGTAATGCACCACGTCGAAGTGCTCGTTGAGTGGAGACCGGTGGGGTAACGACTTCCGCAGATCGCCGCCGGAGCCGCTGATGTTCAGCAAGGGTCGATTGCCGGTCGACCCGTGACGTTCGTGATGGACGTCGAGACCATTGACGGCGAGAAACGGCATGGGTGGTTTCTAGCGCGTTCCGACGAGGGTCGGCGCGCTAGCCTCCCCGTCGTGAGTGATGCCGATCGTCCCGACAGCCGCGCCGTGCGCGAATGGGCCTTTGCGACCGGCGACAAGAAGTCATCGTTGTTGGTGTATCGGACCGTCCGGGGTCTCATCCGACGCCTCCTGTTCCCCTGGCTTCGGGTCCAAGGGGTCAACACCGAGATCCTCGACCGGCCGGGCCCGACGATCCTGGCCCCGGTCCATCGCAGCAATCTCGACTCGGTCCTGCTCGCCAGTCTGTGTGATCGCCGAGTCCGGGCATTGGGCAAGGAGTCGCTCTTCCTCGTCCCGGTGGTCAGGTACTTCTGTGCTGCGTTGGGTGCCATTCCGGTGCGTCGGGGCGAAGCCGACCGTGACGCCCTGGTTGCTGCTCGTACGCTCCTCGAGCGCCGGGAATCGATGATCGTGTTCCCCGAAGGCGGGCGCCAGGAGGGCCATGACGTCCACGAGCTCTTCGACGGAGCGGCATGGCTCGCCGGCCGTACGGGGGCGAGGGTGGTGCCGATCGGCATCTCCGGCACCGAAACGGCGTTGCCCCAGCATTCGAAGATGATTCACCGCTCCAGGGTTGGTGTCTACGTGGGCGAACCAATGGAAGCGCCGACCCCTGCTGCGGGCAAGCGGCTCAATCGGGAGCAACTCAAGGGGTTCACCGACGAGCTGCGTCAACGGATGCAGGAGGCTCAGGACGCTGCTCGGGGTCTTGTCTCGGGCTGATCGACCTTCGACTAGCGTCGGTGCCATGAGCAACGACGCGACCATCCACGATTCAGCTCCTTCACCCGACGCCGGACTCAGCCACGCGATCGGCGCATTCGACCCCCCGCTCATGCATGCCACGATCGGCGCGAAGTTGGCAGAGATCGTGGATCGTTACGGCGACAACGAGGCGCTGGTCGTGGTGCACCAGGGTATCCGATGGAACTACCGCCAGCTGTGGGAGCACGTCGAGGAGGTGGCACGAGGGTTGGCCGGTTTGGGTTTCGTCAAGGGCGATCGCCTCGGCATGTGGGCTCCCAACTGCGCCGAGTGGGTACTGGTCCAGTACGCGACGGCACGGCTCGGCGTGATCCTGGTCAACATCAACCCGGCCTACCGCACCCACGAGCTGCAGTACGCGCTGGAACAATCGGGCTGCAAGGGATTGATCTCGGCCACCGAGTTCAAGACCAGCGACTACGTCACCATGGTCAAGGAGGTCCGCGACGACCTCACTGCCCTCGAACACGTGGTGTTCATCGGCACTGGCCAATGGGATGATCTCCTGGCCAGGGCCGGCACGGTTTCCCCGGCCGACGTTGCTGCGATCGAAGCCACCCTCACACCGGGCGATGCCATCAACATCCAGTACACCTCCGGCACGACCGGCTACCCCAAGGGGGCCACGCTCAGCCACATCAACATCCTCAACAACGGGTTCTTCGTCGGTCAGGCCTGCGGGTACACCAGCAGCGACCGAGTGTGCGTCCCCGTCCCCTTCTACCACTGCTTCGGCATGGTGATGGGGACGCTGGGGTGCATGACCCACGGGGCCTGCGAGGTGGTGCCGAGCGAGGGCTTCGAGCCCTCGGCCACCCTCCGGGCGGTGGCCGAGGAGCGCTGCACGAGCCTCTATGGCGTACCGACGATGTTCATCGCCGAGTTGTCCGACGCGCACTTCGGGGAGATGGATCTCTCGTCCCTTCGGACCGGCATCATGGCCGGTGCGAGTTGTCCCATCGAGGTCATGCGTCAGTGCGTCGACCGGATGCACATGGACCAGGTCACGATCGCCTACGGCATGACCGAGACGTCGCCGGTCAGCACCCAGACTGCCCTCGACGACCCGCTGGACAAGCGGGTGTCCACTGTCGGGCGGGTTCAACCTCATGTCGAGGTCAAGATCGTCGACCCCGAAACGAACGAGACCGTGGCCCGTGGCGAGTCGGGCGAGTTCTGCACCCGCGGCTACTCGGTGATGATCGGCTACTGGAACAACCCCGAGCGGACGGCGGAAGCCATCGACGCCGATGGCTGGATGCACACCGGCGATCTCGCGACCATGGATGCCGATGGGTACATCAACATCGTTGGGCGCATCAAGGACATGATCATCCGCGGCGGCGAGAACGTGTACCCGCGAGAAATCGAGGAGTTCCTCTTCGGTCATCCACGTATCCGCGACGTCCAGGTCGTCGGGGTCCCCGATGCCCGCTATGGCGAGGAAATCATGGCGTGGGTCCAGACCGAGGACGGTGGCGAGCTCACGATCGACGAGGTGCGTGAGTTCTGCACCGGCAAGATCGCGCACTACAAAGTGCCTCGGTATGTCCGGGTCACGAATGACTTCCCGATGACGGTCACGGGCAAGATCCAGAAGTTCAAGCTCCGCGATGATGCCATCGAGCAACTCGGTCTGGCCGATCAGATCACCGAGACGGCCTGATTGGCGTGCATCGTTCCTGAGGTGAAGTTGTCGAGACGGGCATCGAGCTCGAGACGAACATCAGGGTTGGCACGAAAATCAGGCAGGATGGTGCGATGACAGACCTCGTGGACGCAGCAACGCGCCTCAAGTCAGCGATGGAACGCGCTGCTTTGGGAAACCTCGACACCCAAGGGCCGAAGTTGGCCCAACAGAACAAGATGTTCGTGCGCGATCGCATCGATCACCTGATCGATGCGGGGACGTTCGTCGAGGACGGGTTGTTGGCCAATGCCATCGCGCCGACCGATGATCTGCCGGCCGACGGTGTGGTGACCGGCCGTGCCCTGGTCGAGGGTCGTCCGGTGTGCATCATGGCCAACGATCCCACGGTGAAGGCCGGATCGTGGGGTGCTCGCACCGTCGAGAAGATCGTGCGGCTGACCGAGACGGCTCTCAAGGAGGAACTGCCGATCGTCTGGCTCGTTGATTCCGCCGGAGCGCGTATCACCGATCAGGTCGACCTTTTTCCCGGCCGCCGCGGCGCAGGTCGGATCTTCTACAACCAGGTCAGGCTGTCGGGCCGAGTGCCGCAGGTGTGTTGTCTTTTCGGCCCTTCGGCCGCGGGGGGCGCCTACATCCCGGCGTTCTGTGATGTCGTGTTCATGGTCGAGGGCAACGCATCGATGTATCTGGGATCACCACGGATGGCCGAGGAGGTGATCGGCGAGGTCGTGACCCTCGAGGAAATGGGCGGAGCTCGCATGCACGTGACCGAATCCGGCTGCGGCGACAACATCGTTCCCGACGACGCCTCGGCGCTCGACCTGGCGCGGCTCTACCTTTCGTACTTGCCCACCAATTTCCGCCAACCCGCTCCCTGGGAACCATGGGACCTGCCGACCCCGCCGCTGGTCACCGGCGTGGTGCCCTCCGACGACAAGTTGGGTTACGACGTCCACCGGGTGGTCAACGGTCTGGTCGATGCCGAGTCGTTCTTCGAGCTCAAGCCGTTGTTCGCCCCAGAGCTGGTCGTCGGGTTCGGTCGTCTCGAAGGCCATCCTGTCGGCATCGTGGCCAACAACCCAGCGGTGAAGGGCGGGGTGCTCTTCACCGACACGTCCGACAAGGCGGCTCGGTTCATCAACCTCTGCAACGCGTTCAACCTGCCGCTCATCTTCCTGGCCGACGTGCCGGGGTTCATGATCGGTACCCAGGTCGAACGTGAGGGCATCATCCGCCACGGGGCGAAGATGATCTCTGCGGTCTCGGAGGCAACCGTGCCCAAGATCTGTGTCGTGCTGCGCAAGTGCTACGGCGCCGGGCTGTACGCAATGTGTGGGCCGGCCTTCGAACCCGAGGCCACGCTGGCCCTGCCCACGGCCCAGATCGCAGTCATGGGTCCCGAACCGGCGGTCAACGCAGTCTTCTACAACAAGATCCAGTCGATCGCCGACCCCGACGAACGCGCAGCGTTCGTCGCCGCCCGCCGAGCCGAGTACGAGGCCGACGTCGACCTGCTCCGCCTGGCCGCCGATCTGGTCATCGACGCCATCGTCGAGCCCGAACATCTCCGCGAGGATCTGGTCCGACGTTTCGGCCTGGCCCAGAACAAGCCTCGGCACTTCACCGAACGCCACCACGCGATCACCCCGGTGTAGATCAGCATTGTGGTCGGGTCACGGCGGGTCGGATCGGGACCGTGGGAGGTGGTCGGCAAAGGCCTCCATGGTCTTCCACTCCGGCTGGGGCGGCTCGTGGCCCTCGTCGGGAACGAAGACACTGGGCTCATCACCTGAACGGTGCAGGTAACGGCCGCAGTTCGGAAAGACGGTCTGGGCGGTGACCTCGACGGCGAGTTCGGCGCCCGGCCACTGCCGAAGGAACTGGGGGTCGTCGACCAGGCGGGCCAACCCCTTCACCCGAATGCGCCATGGCTTGTCGAAGTCGCAGAACAGCAGACCGACCCGTGGATTGTCGATGATGTTGCCCAGCGAGCGGTACATGCCGTTGCCGTCGTAGCTCGGGAACGCCAGGCGGCTGTCGTCGAGTACCTGCACGAAACCCGGGCGTCCGCCCTTGTAGGACACGTCGGGCCATCCGTCAGCGTCGGCGGTCGACAACCAGACGAACGGCGCCGCGGCGATGATCCGACGGTCGCGCTCGGAGAACGTGGATGCCAAGGTCACTTCGGCCAAACGATCGGCGAGCCGTCGCGAGTCGAAGCGATCCTGGAGCTCACGGTGACCGGGCCGATAGAAGTCCTGCGCCGCATCGAGATCCATCGGAGCAGGTTAGATCAATCGCGGGCCGCTGCCAGAGGGATGCCGGTGGGTCGGTGACGGCGCCCCTGACCGAACCCACTACCCTCGGGTCCGATCCCGATCGGGTTATCGTGTTTCGGTGACTTCTTCCACGACCCCCTCAGACGCAGCTCGAATCGCTCAGGACGGAGACCGTGTTGCCGTCCACTACACCGGCACGCTCGACGATGGCAGCCAGTTCGACTCATCGGCGGGTCGGGAGCCTCTCGAGTTCGTGGTCGGCAGCGGCCAGGTCATCGTCGGCTTCGATCAGGCCGTTCGCGGTCTGGCCGAGGGCGAGGCCCGCTCGGTCCGGATGGAGGCCTCCGATGCCTACGGCGAGCGCGACGAGAGCCTGATCGTGTCGGTTCCCGCCGAGCACGCCCCGGCGGGGCTGACGATCGGCGACCAGGTGGCAGCCGGGGGTCGCCCGGCCACGGTGGTTTCGGTCAGTGCGGAAACCATCACGATCGACGCCAACCATCAGCTGGCCGGCGAAGCTCTCACCTTCGCCGTCGAGCTGGTCCGCATCCACTGACCCTCTCCACACGTACGGGAGTTCCGATGACCCAACCGCTGTGGACACCCTCGGTCGATCGAATCGCCGGGTCGAACCTCGACGCGTTCCGGCGACTGCGCTATGCGTCGTGTGCCGACTCCGATGAGCTCTGGGCGGCCACCATCGAGGATCCGGGCCGATTCTGGCGAGCCATGTGGGATCTGGGCCTGTTCGCCGGTCATCCAGGTGACCGCCTGGTCGAACCCGCTGAGAAGTTCTGGCAGCACCGCTTCCTTCCCGATGCAACCTTCAATGCGGCCCGTCATCTCCTCGAGCGTCCGGGCGTGGACGACGGCGATCGTGCCATCACCTGGGTCCGAGAGGACGGCGCCGAGCGCGTCCTGACCCGAGCGGAGCTCCGCAACGGCGTGGCCGCGTTCGCTGCCCACCTGCGGTCCCTCGGAGTGCGCCCGGGTGATCGCGTGGCGGCGTGGATGCCTCACGTGCCCGAGACGATCATTGCCTTCCTGGCCGCAGCCGGCATCGGTGCGGTCTTCACCTCGACCTCGGCCGATTTCGGTCCCGAAGGTGTCGTCGACCGATTCGGCCAGACCGAGCCGACCGTCCTGGTCGTCGCCGATGGCTATCTGTACGGAGGACGGTCGTTCTCGTGTCTCGATCGGCTTCCCGAGATCATCGATCGCCTTCCGTCGCTGCGCCAGACGGTGGTTGTCGGCCACCTCGACCCGCTCGTCGAGCCGGACATTCCGGGCACGGTTCGTTGGGCCGACGTCCTTGCCGCCAACACGGGTGCGCCGATCGACTACGTCGAGCTTCCGGGTGATCAGCCGCTGTACATCCTGTATTCATCGGGCACGACCGGGAAGCCGAAATGCATCGTGCATCGAAGCCTGGGGGTCATGCTCAAGCACGCAGCCGAACAGATACTCAGCTCCGACATCAAGGTGGGCGACCAGGTCTTCTACTTCACCACCTGCGGCTGGATGATGTGGAACTGGCTGGTGTCGGCACTCGGGGCGGGCGCCGGCATCGTGCTCTACGAGGGCAATCCGGCACATCCCGATCCCGGGGTGTTGTTCGATCTCGTCGAACGGCACGGTGTCACCCTGATGGGTGTCTCGGCCAAGTTCGTCGATGCAACGATGAAGAGCGGTCTTCGGCCAATCGACACCTACGACCTCGGCGCCCTCCGCACCCTGTGCTCCACCGG
>JAHECQ010000186.1:6690-7647 GCA_024641625.1 Acidimicrobiales bacterium
ACGACGCGGTGAAACCCGATCTCCATCTGGCCTCGATCTCCGGTGGCACCGATCTCTGCGGTTGTCTGGTGATCGGCGACCCGACCAAACCGGTCTACGCCGGCGCGATCCAGCAGAAGGCGTTGGGTCTCGACATCGCCATCTACGACGACGATGCTCAGCGCGTGGGGGCCGGCGTGAAGGGCGAGTTGGTGTGCGTCAACCCGTTCCCCTCGATGCCGCTGTACTTCTGGGGTGACGCCGACGGCTCACGGTATCGATCGGCGTACTTCGAACGCTTTCCCGGTGCCCCGGGGACTCCGATGGTCTGGGCCCACGGCGACTACGCCTCGTGGACCGAGGAGGGTGGCATGGTGATCCACGGTCGGTCCGACGCGACCCTGAATGCGAGCGGGGTGCGGATCGGTACCGCCGAGATCTACCGCGTGGTCGAACATCTCCCCGAGATCGCCGAGGCGATCTGTATCGGGCAGGAGTGGGACAACGACACCCGGATCGTCCTCTTCGTGAGGCTGGTCGAAGGAGCTGTGCTGAGTGATGCGTTGGAGGCCACGATCCGGCGCGAGCTCCGCACCAAGTGCTCGCCCCGCCACGTGCCGGCGGTCATCCGGGCCGTCGCCGACATCCCTCGAACACGGTCGGGGAAGATCGTCGAGTTGGCTGCGACCGAGGTCGTGCATGGCCGTCCGGTCAAGAATCTCGAGGCCTTGGCCAACCCCGAGGCGTTGGACTTGTTCCCGTTCTAGGACGCGAAGTCCGGACCGGTTTCATGGCGTCTGCGGTGACCCGAGGATCGAGCCTAGATTGGTCACCCGTGACGATGGTGATGTCCCCCGGATCCACAGCCAACCTCGGTCCCGGCTTCGATGTCCTGGGCCTTGCCATCGACCGTCACGTCTGGGTTGCTGACGAGGCCTCGTGCGCCGGCCGGGGTGGCGCCGCCTGTGAGCCCGGCCA
>JAHECQ010000187.1 GCA_024641625.1 Acidimicrobiales bacterium
GACGAGATCGACCGGCTGCGCCACAGCACCACGGCATCGCTGCTGACTCGACGCGACACCATCGTGGTCGCATCGGTCAGCTGTATCTACGGTCTCGGTTCACCCGATGAGTACCGCAACAAGCTGCTCATCGTCGAGTCCGGCAAGGACTACGACCAGCGGTCGATTCTGGCCGATCTGGTTCGCATGCAGTACGAACGCAACGATCTCAATTTGGTGCGTGGCAAGTTCCGGGTGCGAGGCGACACCATCGAGGTCCACCCCGCCTACGAGGAGTTCGTCGTCCGCATCGAGTTGTTCGGCGACGAGGTCGAGTCCATCACCACCATCGATCCGCTCACGGGGGAGCGCCTCGACGAGCTGAGCGAGATCGTCGTGTTCCCCAACACCCACTACACGACCTCGGACGAGCTGATGCAACGGGCCATCGGCACCATCGAGGCCGAGCTCCAGGAGCGGTTGAGCGAGTTCGAATCACAGAACAAGCTGCTCGAGGCCCAGCGGCTCCGGATGCGGACCCAGTACGACCTCGAGATGATGGCCGAGATGGGCTTCTGCAACGGGATCGAGAACTACAGCCGGCACCTCGATGGCCGGACGCCGGGCCAGCCGCCGTTCACCCTGCTCGATTTCTTCCCCGACGACTACCTCACCATCATCGACGAGAGCCACGTTGCCATTCCCCAGCTCCACGGCCAGTACGCCGGCGACCGGAGCCGCAAGGACACCCTGGTCGACCACGGTTTCCGGCTGCCGTCAGCGGTCGACAACCGGCCGTTGCGGTTCGAGGAGTGGCTCGAGCGCACCGGACAGGTCATCTTCCTGTCCGCCACCCCAAGTGCCTACGAACTGGCCAACTCGAGTCAGATCGTCGAGCAGATCGTGCGCCCCACCGGGCTGATCGACCCCGAGGTGGTCATCCGTCCGACGAAGGGCCAGATCGACGACCTCTTGGAGGAGATCAACAAGGTCGTGGCCAACGACGGCCGAGTGCTCGTCACCACGCTCACCAAGAAGATGGCCGAGGATCTCACCGACTACCTGCTCGAGCAGGGGGTGCGGGTTCGGTATCTCCACTCCGAGATCGACACCATCCAGCGCATCGAGACCCTTCGCGGTCTTCGCCTGGGCGAATTCGACGTCCTCGTCGGCATCAACCTGTTGCGGGAGGGGCTCGACCTGCCCGAGGTCCAGCTGGTCACGATCCTCGATGCCGACAAGGAAGGCTTCCTCCGCTCACAGACCGCGCTGATCCAGACCATCGGGCGGGCAGCCCGGAACGTTGACGGTCGGGTCATCATGTACGCCGACCAGATCACCGACTCGATGCAGCACGCCATCTCCGAAACCAATCGTCGGCGGGGGCTTCAGATGGCGTACAACCTCGAGCGCGGCATCAATCCTCAAACGATCCGCAAGGCCGTCACCGACATCCTGGCCATGATCCGACCGGGCGAAGGTGCCCCGACACCCGATCGGGCGGGCGACAAGCGCAAGCGCCGGCCCGACGAGCAGAAGCGGATCAAGGAACTGAGTGCGTTGCCCGAGGACGAACTCAACCGCCTGATCCTCACGCTGGAGGAGGAAATGCGTGAGGCCTCAGCCGATCTTCGCTTCGAGTATGCGGCCCGCCTCCGAGACGAGATCCGGGAGCTCCGCCGCGATCTTCGGGAGATGGTCTGAACGACATCGACGGGGCACGCTCATCGACCCATTCCGTACCGCTGGAGTTCCTCGATTCACGGCACCGCCGATATGGCCGATGGGTAGTCCATGGACATGCCCAACGAGCTGTTGGCCTCGGATCAGGACCCGACATCGGCCAACGGTGGGCTCCCCCGGCGCTGGTGGCAACGTCGCCTGTGGATCTCCCTGTGCCTGGTGGGGATCCTTGCCCCACTCACGTTCACCTTTGACCCCAACGGCTACCTGAGCACCGACACCGGAGGCAAGACCGCCAGCGTGGCCGCCATGTCGTCGCGGGGCGACTGGAATCCCGATCTCGGTTACTGGTTCGAGGCCGCCGACCCCGAGGGTCGATTCTTTCCCTTCATGAGCACCACCCACACCGAGGACGGGCAGTGGCTCAACACGACGAGCCTCACCATGGTCATTCCCGCCAGAGCGCTGTGGATCGCTGGTGACGCCACTGCAGTGGGAGGGAGCCGTGCTGTTCTCCTGCTCCCCATCTCGGGTGCGGTGCTCGCAGCGCTGGCCGGCGGCGCGCTCGAGCGTCGGATGCGAGTGCTGGCAGGACGACCCAGTGGTGCCGGCCACCGGTCGATGTGGGGCATCGGGCTGGCCGGCCCGGTCGTCGTCTACGCCCTGGACTTCTGGGAGCACTCGCTCGGTCTGGCAGCGATGCTCTGGGGCATTGTCGCCACCATCGACGCCCTCGCAGCTTCGGGAGGTAGGAGACGAGCGGCCTCTGCCTTCGGTGCAGGGCTGGCCTTCGGTGTGGCCGCGACCATGCGCCAGGAGGCGATGGTCTACGGGATGGTGGCCGGGGCGACCCTGGTGGCCGGGCTCGCCTGGGAGGCACGTTGGCGTGCCGCTGCGGTCCGTGGAGCGTCGATGTTGGGAGGGTTCGCCCTGCCGGTGGCCGTGCACCTGTTGGCCGAGATCGCTCTGACCGGAGGACCGATCCGGGCCGGGCGTGCCGCCGGTACGGCCTCGGGCGCGGGATCGAGTCTGGGTGAACGCCTGCACACTGCGCTCATCACGCTCACCTTCCCGTTCAACGGCGAGCACCCACTGTCGTACCTCCTGGGGTTGGGTCTCGTCGGGGCTCTTGCCTGGTGGACATCGACGAAGCTCTCCGGGGCCGACGATCGATGGCCGACCTCGGTGTTGCGCGGCGTGGTCGTGTGCATCGCTGCCGTCTGGATCATCTTCAGCGTCCGCTTCGTACCCGGACTGGTGCCCACCACTCCACTGGCCCTCGTCGGCGTCGTCGCCGCGGTGCGACAACGCCAGTGGAGCCCGCTGGCGTTCGGTCTGATCCCCATCCCGCTCGTCCTCGCTGTGCAGTTCACCGAGGGCGCCTACGCGCAATGGGGCGGTCGATACCTCATGACGTCCGGAGCAGTGCTGAGCGTTGGGGCCATCGCCCTGCTCGGCGATCACCATCGTCGTCTGCTACTGGCGGTTGGTACTGCCGGCCTGCTGGCGACGCTCTATGGCGTCGTCTGGCGGGTCCAGCGTTCGAACATCGTCATGAACGACTGGACGACGCTCGATGCGGCCGCTCCCGAGGGGACCGTCGTGGTCTGGCTCGACGGCCATCACGCCCGGGAGGGTGGCCCGAAGATGCTCGATGGCCGATGGGTCACGGCCCACGACGTGGCCGACATCCCGTTGTTGAGCGCCGAGCTCGCCGAACAGGACATCGACGCGTTCATGTTCGTGCAGCCGAAGTCGATGGATCGCCCTGAGTTCGTGGGCTTCGAGGCCGGTTCGGCGGTGGGGGAGATGCTGCTGTTCGACAGTGAACTGGTCCCGTTCGAACGAGTGGGCGTCGGTTCCGGACCCCGCTCGTGAACCCGGCCGAATCGACAAGACGAACAAACGTTCTGGTTCTCGCGCGCCGCTAGGCTCACGGCGTGAGCAACAAGATCGTCATTCGCGGCGCGAGAGAACACAACCTCGCCAACGTCGATCTCGAACTGCCGCGGGAGAAGTTGGTCGTGTTCACCGGCCTTTCCGGGTCGGGAAAGTCGTCGTTGGCCTTCGACACCATCTACGCCGAGGGTCAGCGTCGCTACGTCGAGTCGTTGTCGGCCTACGCCCGGCAGTTCCTCGGCCAGATGGACAAGCCTGACGTCGACTTCATCGAAGGCCTGTCTCCCGCCATTTCGATCGATCAGAAGTCGGCCAGCCGCAATCCGCGTTCGACGGTGGGCACCGTCACCGAGGTCTACGACTATCTTCGTCTGCTCTTCGCCCGGGTCGGGGTCCCGCACGATCCCGAAACCGGCGAACGCCTCGTTCGCCAGACCCCCCAACAGATCGTCGATCAGATCCTGCGTCTGCCCGATGGCACCCGGTTCCAGGTGCTCGCGCCGGTCGTACGGGGACGCAAGGGCACCTACGAGACCCTGTTGGGGGATCTCGCGGCGCAGGGTTTCGTGCGGGCGATCGTCGATGGAACGTTGATCGAGTTGGGCGGCGATCTGCCGACCCTCGAACGCTACGAAGCCCACGACATTCGAGTGGTCGTCGACCGTCTCGTTCGTCGTGATGGCATCGAGCGCCGTCTCACCGACTCCATGGAAACTGCGCTCAAGCTGGCCGAAGGGGTCGCCGAGATCGAGGTCGTGCCGGCAGCCGGCGCCGATGGCGAACCCGAGCGGCTCATCTTCAGCCAGCACCTTGCCCGTCCGAGCGACGGCAAGAGCTTCGAAGAGTTGGCGCCGCGCAACTTCTCGTTCAATTCGCCCTACGGAGCATGCAACGCGTGCGACGGCCTGGGTACCACGTATGAAGTCGACCCAGAGCTCGTGGTCCCCAACGGAGAACTCTCGATCGCGGCGGGCGCCATCCATCCTTGGTCGGGCAACAAGAGCCGCTACTTCGGTCGACTGGTCGAGGCAGTCTGTGACGAATACGGCATCGCCACCGACAAGCCGTGGTCCTCGCTCGACGCCAAGGCACGCAAACTGCTGCTCAATGGTCGAGAGGGCCTCCGGGTCCTGGTCCGCTATCAGAACCGTTATGGGCGCGACCGCACCTACAACGCCAACTTCGAGGGCGTCATGCCCTATCTCAGACGTCGACATTCCGAGGCCGAATCCGACACGCAGAGAGAACAGATCGAGGGCTACATGCGCGAGGTCGCTTGCCCGACCTGCGAGGGTGCGCGGCTCAACCCGCTCTCGCTCGCCTGTTTGGTCGACGGTCACTCGATTGCCGAGCTCTGTTCGATGTCGATCGGAGAAGTGGCCAAGACCCTGGCCGGTCTCGAGTTGTCCGACCGCGATCTTCTCATCGCCGAGCGGGTGGTCAAGGAGATCAACGCCAGACTCGGCTTCCTCCTCGACGTCGGGCTCGACTATCTCAGCCTTGGACGGTCGGCGGCCACGCTCTCGGGTGGCGAGGCCCAGCGCATCCGCCTGGCCAGCCAGATCGGTTCGGGCCTGGTCGGGGTGCTCTACGTCCTCGATGAACCATCGATCGGTTTGCACCAGCGAGACAACGCCAAGTTGATCGAGACCCTCAAGCGGCTTCGGGACATCGGAAACACCGTGATCGTCGTCGAACACGATGAGGACACCATCGAGACCGCCGACTACGTCGTCGACATCGGACCGGGCGCCGGCGAGCACGGCGGGCAGGTGGTGTATGCCGGGAATGTCGCCGGACTCAAGAAGCGCCGAAACTCGCTCACCGGCGCGTATCTGAGCGGCCGGAAGAAGATCCCGGTCCCGGCTCGGCGTCGAACCCCGACGCTCGAACGACTGGTCGTTCGAGGCGCCCGGGAGCACAACCTGAAGAACCTCGATGTCGAGATCCCGCTCGGGCTTTTCGTCGCTGTCACCGGTGTCTCCGGTTCGGGCAAGTCGACCCTCGTCAACGAGATCGTGCTCAAGTCACTGAATCAGCAGATCTATCGGTCGAAGCTCCCTCCGGGCCTGCACACCGGCATCGACGGTCTCGCCTACCTCGACAAGGTCATCAACATCGATCAGTCGCCGATCGGGCGGACACCTCGATCGAACCCGGCCACCTACACGGGGGTGTTCGACCACATTCGCAAGCTGTTCGCCCAGACCAACGAGTCGAAGGTTCGTGGCTATCAGCAGGGTCGGTTCTCGTTCAATGTGTCCGGTGGTCGCTGCGAAGCCTGTTCCGGCGATGGAACCATCAAGATCGAAATGCACTTCCTCCCCGACGTCTATGTCCCCTGCGAGATCTGCAAAGGGGCGCGCTACAACCGGGACACGCTCGAGATCCAGTTCAAGGGCAAGACCATCGCCGAAGTACTCGACATGCCGATCGATGACGGGCTCGAATTCTTCGCCAATCAGCCGCCCATTGCCCGCCACCTCCAAACCTTGGTCGATGTGGGTCTCGGCTACGTTCGTCTCGGACAACCGGCCCCGACCCTGTCGGGTGGTGAGGCGCAGCGAGTGAAGCTTGCCTCCGAACTGGCGAAGCGCTCGACCGGGCACACCATCTACCTACTCGACGAGCCGACCACCGGCTTGCACTTCGAGGACATCCGTCGGTTGCTCACTGTCCTCACCCGATTGGTCGACCAGGGCAACACGGTGCTGGTCATCGAACACAACCTCGACGTCATCAAGACGGCGGACTGGGTCATCGATCTCGGTCCCGAGGGTGGGAACGGCGGAGGTACTGTCGTGGCGGTCGGTTCGCCGGAAGAGGTCGCCGAGGTCACGACCAGTCACACCGGTCGCTTCCTCAAACCGTTGTTGGTCTGAAGCCTCGAGCGAGGGGTCAGTTGCCCGATTCGGTGGCCGGATCCCCGGCGGCGGGGTCAGCGATGGGACACGGCGCCGGAACCCAGGTGGCGTCGACCAGGAACCTTCCGACGCTCGACCGCAGTTCGTCCGACGCGGTGATCGAAGTGTGCTGGCCCGGTTTGACGATACCGACGATGCCGCCGTCGACGTTGACCGCGATGGCTCCTTCGTGCAGCGGCCCACTGCTGAGTTGGATCGTGGCGTAGGTGCCATTCCGGCTGCGGACCGATCCAACGGACCGAGCCGACCCGGCGACCCACTCCGTCCCCCGCAGCTCGAGCATGATCACCTGGGATCCTGACGGTGCGCTGTTGGCCGAGGCCCAGACCGGGGCCACGCTCGCCGAGGGCGCGGTGAGCTGAATCAGGGCGAGGCGCTGATCGGTACCCCACCCGATGATTCGACCGGGGAGGTCACCATCGGCGGTGGTGACGACCACCTCGGTACTCACCGGGCGGTAGTCGATGGGCGCGACGAAGATGTGATCGGTGGGGAATCGGACCCCGCCGACTACGACGTTCGTTCCGTCGCACGCAGGACCCGCCATGGTCACCCTGACCAGTCCGGGACGCACCCGGTCGAGGACTGCTGCAGGGTCGACCTCGGTGGCGAGGGGTTCTCCGTCGGTGGACGCGAGCGGCGCCACCGGAACGCGATCGAGGGCAGCCGATCGCTCCGGTTCGAGCGCCAGTACGGCACCCACACCCAACAGGAACGTGAGCAGCGCGAGCAGGGTCATGCTGATCGTGGCGAGTTGATGATTGGGGCTCGGACCCAGCTTGATGTCCGCATCGACTCGTGTCGAGAAGGCTTGCACCTGCCTTGCCGGCAGCTCATCGAGCGGCGAATCGATCGGACGCTCGGGCACTGGCGAATAGCTGCCGCTCTCGAGCGCGGGTCGGGCACCGTCGTGGCCGGTGCGTCGTGGTCGAATGGCAGGACCCGACTCGGACCAGTCGCTCGTGTCGGTGGGGGTGGGGGGTTGGTCGGCCGAGCGCGGGTCGCGCTCGGCCGGGACTGCGGTCGTGTCGACAAGACCATCTCCGACCGTCGGGGCGCCGGACGACACTGGGTCGTTCAGAAGTGGGTCGTTCAGGACTGGATC
>JAHECQ010000188.1 GCA_024641625.1 Acidimicrobiales bacterium
CTGGCCAAGGAAGCCGAGGCCGCCGCCACCATTGCGGCCCTGGCGCCCAAGGCCGACGTCATCTTCACCGATCGGCCCGGTCAGGCCGCCGAACTCCGGGACCTGGCCCCCGGTGCGGTGGTCCTGTCGATGACCCCATGGGGTGAGCAGGGCCCGAAGGTGCACGATCCGGCAACGCGCGGCCTCTTGCACGCCGCCACCGGCATCGCCTGGAACCAGCAGTCCTACGGCGAGGTTCCGATCGACATCGTGGTCCCGATCGTTGCCTACGGCACCGGTGTGCTCGGTGCCCTGGCCGCGGTCACCGGCCTCATCGGGCGCCACCTCACCGGACGAGCGCCGACCTACGAGGTCTCCCAGGTGGCCGGTGCGGCCGCCATCCAACTGGGCGAGTTCCGCCTCGAGGGAGACACCGAACCTCGCCCCGGCGATTCCGGCCTCGGTTCCAAGGGCAGGGTCGCCTGCTACCGCCTGATCGAGGCGGGCGACGGCAAGTGGTTGTTCCTCGCCTGCGGCACGCCCAGGTTCTACGAACGCATGCTCGGGGTGATCGGTCGCCCCGACCTCATCGACGATCCCCTCCTGGCGAACCCTCCATGGGGTCTGGCGCTCGAGGATGCCATCGCCCGCATCACACCGATTCTCGACGAGGTCTTCGCCACCAAGTCCCGCCAGGAATGGCTCGACCTCCTGGCGGCGGCCGACGTCCCCGCGCAACCCGTGTTGACCCGGGAGGAATTCCTCCAGACCTCCATCGTGGCCGCCAACCACATGGATCTCTCGATCGAGGATCCCGAGGTCGGTGCGGTCGGGATGATGGGCATCCCGGTTCGCGTCGAGGGTGCGGCGGGGAGCCTGCGGCGCCCGGCACCGTTGTTGGGTCAACACACCGCCGAAGTGCTCGCAGCGTGGGAGCGAGCAGCGCCTTGCGCCGACCTCTACCGTCACGGCTCGGGCGAGCGTCCGCTGACCGGACTCCGGGTGCTCGACCTTGCGGGGTTCATCGCCGGACCGGTGGTCAGTCGACATCTCGCCATGCTCGGCGCCGAGGTCATCAAGGTCGAACCGCCCTCCGGCGACCCCTTTCGGACGATCGGCGGCCTGTTCGCCTCCTGGAACCAGGGCAAACGCAGCATCGTCCTGGATCTGACCACCCCCCGGGGCCGGTCCGACCTCCACGCACTGGTCGCCGACGCCGATGTCGTGATCGAGAACTTCCGACCGGGGGTCTCCACCCGGCTCGGCTGCGATCAGGCCACCTTGGCGGCCCTGAACCCGAGGCTCATCTTCTTGTCCTCACCGGGCTACGGTGCCGATGCCTCCATGGCCGATCGCCCTGCGTTCGACCCATTGGTCCAGGCCCTCGGTGGTTTCATGGCCGCCCAGGGCGGGTGGCCCGATCACGGACCCGAACCGGTGTTCCTCTCCGTGGCCATCCACGACGTCACGACCCCGATGCTGGGAGCCTTCGGGGTGGTGTGCGGGCTGTGGCGACGCCTCACCACCGGCGCCTCCCAGCACGTGCACACCTCGCTCGTCCAGAGCACAATGGTCGCCCAAGCCGCCGAGTACACCCGATACGCCGGTCGGCCGGCGCCCGAAGTCGGTGGCTTCGACCACCCGGGATCCGACACCAGTTTCTGGACCGAGACCGACGAGGGCTATGACTGGGTCGATGGCAACGAGCGGGAGCCGGTGTGCACCCACGGGCTCACCGACACCGAGCTCGCTCGGGCCAACGGGCTCGTGGTCACCCAGGATTGTGGCGTGTACGGCCGCCTGACCGTCTTCGGACAGCTGGTCGGCGGTGCCGGTCCACATCCAGCGCCGGTCCCGGCGCTCGGTGAGCACGCAGGTGCCCGATGGAGCTGAGGCTGCTCCCGACATTCCCGCGTTCAGCTGGCCGGATGCAGCGCTCCACGCAGGATTGATCGACTGGAGTGGCCGGCGTCGCCGTCGCGTGGCTCGATGCTGATGTCGACCACGTTGAACAATGCGGGGTCGATGTCGGTCGGCACGGAGTACGAACCGAGCTCGTCCTGGCGGAGCACGCCGAGGGAGACGAGGTCCTTGACCTGACCATCGGCATCGGGTTCGATGAGCCACAACTCGAGATCGGCATCCTCGCCCAGATCAGTGGGGAGATCGGCGTCCTCGAACGTCACGCTGAACGTTCCGCCGCGCTCGACCAGCGCCACGTCGGCCACGGCCCGTGCTCCGAGCGGGTCGAAGCTGACCTCGTCGTAGGTCAAGGCGGCCGCCGCCAGGACCACCGAGTCCTCGCTGCGCTGCGACCGAACCACCGACAAGGCGCCCGCACCCAGAGCGGCGATGACCACCACGGCTGCGGCCATCCGCAGGATCGACGGCAGGTTCCGCTTCTCCCGCTGGGCCGCCAGGGACCGCACGTTGCCGGCAGGCAGGTCGGCCTCGTCGGCCAACGCAGCCTCGATGCCTTCCCACAATCCCACAGGCGCAGGTCCGGACTCGAGGTCTTCGGGCGTGAGCGATCGAAGCAAGGCTTCGATGTCGAGGATCGTCTCGTCGGGTTGCGAGCCGGACTCCGGGTCGGGCGCAGCGTCGACTTCAGACATTGGCCGCCTCCAGATGCTCACGAATCCGGGCGAGACCCCGGCGAATGTCACTCTTCACGGTCCCCAGCGCCATACCGGTCTGCTCGGAGATCTGCTGGTGGGTCTGATCTCTCACGTAAGCCAGTTCGATCACCATCTTGGTCCGCTCGGGTAGTAGGCGAACGGCATCGGCGACGACCATGCGGTCGGCGATGCCGTCGATCATGGGCCGGTCATCCTCGACATGCCTGTCCAGCACATCGATCTCGTCCCGCCGGCTGGCGTGACGACCTTCGGATCGCAACGCATCGATGATGCGGTGCTTGGTGATACCCACGAGCCAGGCCACCAACGGGCCCCGCTCGGGATCGAAGGTTGCCCTCGCCCGCCAGGCCTTCACGAAGACGTCTTGGGTGACTTCGTCGGCCTGTTCGGGCGAAAGCGCCTTCCGGCACATCGAGTGGATCAGTCGACCGTGCTGTTCGTAGGCGGATCGCAGTGCTCCGTCGACCCCCGCAGCGAAGGCTGCGTCATCGAAGGCACTCCCCGCCGAGGGGCTGAGCGTCTGGTCTGCGCTCCGGTCGGGACTGGTGTGGGTCGGCATCAGGCTCGCGTCGATAAGCGGAAAGGGATCTCCCAGAGGGTACCCAATCGGCACACGACCGAGCGCAGATCGCATCAGCGAACCCGATGCCGACCAGCCGACGACATCAACCCGCTGGGGGCAGGAGAACGCTGTCGATGACATGGATCACGCCGTTGGAGGCCTCGACATCGACGGCCACGACAGTGGCGTCGTTCACCATCACCGTGTCACCGTCGACGCTGATGGTCACTTCGGCGCCGTTGACCGTGGCCACCGACTGACCGTCCATGGTGACCACATCACTGCTGGGCACGTTCCCGGCCACCACGTGGTAGGTGAGGATGCTGCTCAGCGTCTCGGTATCAGCCAGGAGCTCATCGGCTGTGAGTCCCAGGCTCTCGAGCGCAGCGGTGAAGGCCTCATCGGTCGGAGCGAACACGGTGAACGGGCCGTCACCGGCGAGTGTCTCGTCGAGCCCCGTCGCCTGCAGCGCAGCGACCAGGACGGTGAACGAACCGTTGGCGTCTGCCACATCGACGATGGTGCCGATCTCGGCCATGTCATCATCGGCCATGTCGTCATCGGCCATGTCGTCATCGGACTCGGCCGCAGTGGTCGACGATTGACTCGCAGCCGCAGTGGTCTCCGTCGTGGCACTGTCGGACGCTGCACCGTCTGATCCGTCGCTGTCGCTGCCACAGGCGGCAGCGGTCAGGGCCAAAGCACCGAGCAGAGCAACCAGCTTCTTGTTCAGCTTCTTGGGGGTGGTCTTGTCAGTCATTGCGTGTTACCTCTCACAGGGATCATTGGGTTGAATAGTTGGCTCTACGGAACGACCACTCGCCTTGGATGCACCCATTCTCGAAATTGTTCGAGTTGTCCGAATCAGCCTGCTGGTTGGGACACGTCCGACCCGATGGCGTAGCGTTCGACCATGCATGAGCTCGTCATCCGAAACGGCACCCTCGTCGACGGCACCGGCTCGCCGGCTCGACCGGCCGATGTCGCCATCGACAACGGCATCATCACCGCAGTGGGCGATCTCTCGGGGGAACGCTCCACTCGCTCGATCGACGCCGAGGGCCACATCGTCAGCCCTGGCTTCGTCGACGTCCACACCCACATGGACGCCCAGATCGCCTGGGATCCACTGGGCGAATGCTCGTGCTACCACGGCGTCACCACCGCGGTCATGGGTAATTGCGGATTCACCCTCGCCCCGGTCCATTCCGATGCCCGCGAGCTGGTGGTCCGCAATCTCGAACGAGCCGAGGACATCGCCGCCGAGGCAATGGCCGCCGGCATCGACTGGTCGTGGGAGACCTATCCGGAATATCTGGACTTCGTCGAACGTACCCCGAAGGGAATCAACTACGCGGGCTACGTCGGTCATTCGGCCCTGCGCACCTGGGCGATGGGCGAACGGGCGTTCACCGAGGAGGCCAACGCCGAGGATCTCGCGCTGATGGCCGCCCACATCCAGGACTCCATGCGGGCGGGGGCCATCGGCTTCACCACCTCGATCTCGATGAATCACGAGACCTCCGACGATCGTCCCGTCGCCAGTCGGCTCTCGACGCGCAGTGAGATCAACGCCCTCGTCGGTGCGATGGGTGAGCTCGGCGGTGGCATCTTCGAGTTGGCCCACCATGCCGACATTCGGTCCCGCGATGCCGCCAAGCGGGAGAGCTACATTTCCTGGCTGGTCGAGTTGGCCCGAACCACCGGGGTCGCCATCACCTCGGGCATGCTGGCCTTCGGGGCCGAGGATCACCAATGGCGGCCGGTGGTCGAGCTGTTCGATCGCATCAACGCAGCCGGCGGCAAGGGTTGGGCACAGGTGCACTCGCGGCAGTTCGGGGTCCTGCTCTCCTTCCAGACCCGCCTCCCGTTCGACGCTCTGGCGGTATGGAACGATCTTCGATCCCAGCCACTCGACGAGCAGCGACGAGCCCTCGCCGACCCGGGCACCC
This sequence comes from Acidimicrobiales bacterium, assembly GCA_024641625.1. GTDB lineage: Bacteria > Actinomycetota > Acidimicrobiia > Acidimicrobiales > SZUA-35 > JAHECQ01. The sequence continues at coordinate 5,133 of JAHECQ010000188.1, forward strand.
GGGCCAAGCTGATCGAGATCGCCGAGACCGCCGACTACGGGCGGGCCATCGGGGCCGAGGCCCGCAAGCCCGAATGGCAATGGATCTTTCCGCTCACGGCGGGGCTTCCGCCCTACCAGTCCATCGAGGAGCGCGCAGCGATCTCCGGCAAGCGTCCGATGGAGGTCTTCCTCGATCTGGCCATCGAATCCGACCTCCAGATGTTCTTCACCCAGGCTGCCGCCAACCAGCACCAGGACATCGTGCTCGAATTGATGCAGCAGCCGTTCTCGATACCGACCTTCAGCGACTCGGGCGCCCATGTGAGCCAGATCATGGACTCGTCGCTCCAGACGCACCTGTTGGGCCACTGGGTGCGCAACCTCGGTGCCATCACCATCGAGGACGCGGTCCACCGGATGACCCAGATGCCGGCATCGGCATGGGGATTCAACGATCGAGGCGTGGTGGCACCCGACCTGGCCGCCGATCTCAACATCTTCGATCTGGCAACGATCACCCCCGATCTGCCCGAGCTCCTCTACGACCTCCCTGGCGGCGCTCGTCGCCTTCGCCAAACGGCGACGGGCTTCGCCGCGACCATCGTCAACGGCGAGGTGCTCGTCGAGAACGGCGAGCCCACCGGCGCTCGACCGGGGCGGCTCCTCAAAGGAGCGCTCGCCCGCGCCTGAGCCTGGATCCCCCTCGACCCGGTCGGCCGGCCTCGCACCCCCGCTAGCTTCGGGGCATGGATTCGAACGGCACAGTCTCGGAGAGCACAGTCTCGGAGAACACAGTCTCGGAGAACACGGTCTCGGACAACACGGTTTCGGACGACACCGCGCAGCCGCTGAGGGGACTACGGGTCTTCGAGCTGGCCGAAGGCATCGCCGGGCCCTACGGCGGAAAGCTGCTCGCCGACTACGGTGCCGAGGTCATCAAGCTCGAGCCCGCGCTCGGCGACCGCAGTCGCCGCCTCGGCCCATTCCCCACCGACGTCGTCGATCCCGAGACCTCGGCGCTGTTCCTGCACCTCAACACCAACAAGCGTTCGATCGTGCTGGACCGCGGCGACCCAGGGTGGGCGGCTCATCTCGACCGGTTGCTCCAGTGGGCCGACGTCATCATCCAGTCCGAACCCGAACCCGATCCGGTCGAGCTCCGCCGTCGCTTTCCCGACAAGGTCATCATCACGGTCACGTCCTTCGGGCTGACCGGTCCCTACGCCGGGATGGCCGGCGAGGAGATCGTCCACTACGCCATCGGCGGGCCCATGTCGGCGGCCGGGAATCCCGATCGCGAGCCACTCAAGCTGGGGGGCGATCTCGGTCAGTACCAATGCGGCACCATGGCGGCCCTGGCGGCGCTCGCCGGACTGGCGCTCGGTCGCGGTACCCATGTCGATCTGTCCAACGTCGAGACCCAGGTGGCATCAATCGATCGACGCATGACCTATCTGTTGTACGGGGCCTACCGGGGGGAGGACGTACCCCGCTTCGGCGGTTACCGCATCGGTCCACTCGTCAGCGGGTGCCGGGTGGCCGGCGATGGTCACGTTCAGATCTCGACGCTCCTCAACTGGGTTCCGCGCATGCTGGCGGTGCTCGACGACCCCATGATGACCGAGCTCTACTCCGACCCGGACTTCTACTTCAACCCCGAGCTGCCCGAGGTGGCCGATGCCCAGGTCCTCGGCTGGACGCTGACCCGGGGCAAGCAAGAGGCGATGGAACAAGCCCAGGCGGCGGGCTGGCCGGTCACCGCGGTGAACCGCCCGGTCGACCTCCTGAGTGATCCACATCTCGCCGCCCGCGGCTTCTTCGAAGCGGTCGAGCACCCCGTTGCCGGAACGGTGCTGCAACCGGGCGCTCCCATCAGGATCAAGGACGGGTGGGCCATGCGGCGCCCGGCTCCGACGCTCGGTCAGCACACCGACGAGGTCCTGGCCGAGGTGGCCGACGCGCCCGCCACCACGCCGTCGACGTCGACGCCGACGGGCCAGAGCGATGCCCTACCGCTCGAGGGGGTCCGGGTCCTGGACATGACGGTCGTGTGGGCCGGCCCCTACGCCACCGCTCTGCTGGGCGATCTGGGCGCTGACATCATCCGAGTCGACAATCCGCACGTCTTCCCTTCGGCCACCCGCGGGCTCATGGCGCGTCCCCCCCGGAGCATCACCGACACGATCGGTGGCATCTTCGGCGGATACCCCGACGCCGAGCCCGGCGACCGACCCTGGAATCGCGTGGCGTTGTTCAACGCACACGCCCGCAACAAGCGCAGCGTCACCCTCGATGTCCGCACCGAATCGGGTCGCGAGGCATTCTTCCGCCTGGCCGAAACCTGTGACGTGATGATCGAGAACAACTCGGTCGATCTCATCGACCGGCTGGGCATCGGTTGGGAGGAACTCCACGCCCGAAATCCTCGACTCATTCTCATCCGTATGCCGTCGGTCGGC
>JAHECQ010000189.1 GCA_024641625.1 Acidimicrobiales bacterium
TGACCTTCTCGAGCCCGTTGCGATTGCGGGCCATTCCGATGTAGTCCCACACCAACTTGCCCAATTCACGATGGAAGTGCTCGGGAGAGCGAGTACCGCCAATGGAGAGGAAGTGATTGATCTGGTCACGAATGCCGGCCTCAGCCTCTTGGAAGACCGGATCGTCGGTGCTGACCGGTGGCTTGTTGAGGAAGTCGCTCAAGTAGTTGCCGATGGTGGCCGGAAGGACGAAGTAGCCGTCGGCCAGACCCTGCATCAAGGCGGATGCGCCGAGGCGGTTGGCGCCGTGGTCGGAGAAGTTCGCTTCGCCGGCCGCGTAGAGACCGGGCACGTTGGTCATCAGGTTGTAGTCGACCCAGAGACCACCCATGGTGTAGTGGGTGGCGGGATAGATGCGCATCGGCACCTTCTGGGGATCTTCGCCGGTGATGCGCTCGTACATCTCGAGCAGGTTGCCGTATTTCTCCTCGACGACCTTCACGCCGTCTCGCTTGATGACGTCGGAGAAGTCGAGGTAGACGCCGTTGCGGGCAGGGCCCACACCCCGGCCCTCATCGACCACGGTCTTGGCGTTGCGAGAGGCAACGTCGCGGGGGACCAGGTTGCCGAATGCGGGGTACTTCTCCTCGAGGAAGTAGTAGCGCTCGGCTTCGGGGATCTTGTCGGCCGAGCGGACGTCGTCGGGGTCGCGGGGTACCCAGATGCGACCGTCGTTGCGCAACGACTCGGACATGAGGGTGAGCTTCGACTGGAAGTCGTCCGAAGCCGGGATGCACGTCGGGTGGATCTGAGTGAAGCAGGGGTTGGCGAAGTAGGCCCCCTTGCGGTGGGCCCTCCAGGCCGCCGTCACGTTGGAGGCCATGGCATTGGTCGACAGGTAGAAGACGTTGCCGTACCCGCCGGTGGCGAGGACGACCGCATGTCCAGAGTGGCTGGCGATCTCGCCGGTGGTGAGATTGCGGGTGACGATCCCGACCGCTCGTCCGTCCTTGATGACCACGTCCAGGAGCTCGGTGCGGGTGTGGAGCTTGATCTTGCCCAAGCCGACCTGACGCATCATCTGCTGGTAGGCGCCCAGGAGCAGCTGCTGACCGGTCTGGCCTCGAGCGTAGAAAGTGCGGCTGACCTGCGCGCCACCGAAGGAGCGATTGTCGAGCAGGCCGCCGTACTCGCGGGCGAAGGGCACCCCCTGGGCGGTCATCTGGTCGATGATGTCCACCGAGACCTGAGCCAGCCGGTAGACGTTGGCCTCGCGGCTGCGATAGTCACCGCCCTTGACGGTGTCGTAGAACAGGCGGTGCACACTGTCGCCGTCATTGCGGTAGTTCTTGGCCGCGTTGATGCCGCCCTGCGCCGCAATCGAGTGGGCTCGGCGGGGTGTGTCGTGGAAGGTGAAGGCCTCGACGTTGTACCCCAGTTCCGCCATGGTGGCGGCCGCAGAGGCGCCGGCCAGGCCGGTGCCGACGATGAGGACCTTGAACTTCCGCTTGTTCGCCGGGTTGACCAGCTTCACGTTGAACTTGTGATCGTCCCACTTGTCCGAAATGGGACCTTCGGGGATGCCTGCGTTGGGGAGCATTCGGGTCACGCTTTCTCTGGGTGGGCGGGTCAGGCCGGGAGGTCGACGATGCCGGCGAGGATGGCGATCGGGAAGCTGATGTTGCCGATCAGAATGACCAGGGCGAGCCCGGCTGCGAAGCCCTTGCGGAGCTTGTTGTACGTGGGATTGTTGATACCGAGACTCTGGAACATGCTGTAGGCACCGTGGAAGATGTGGATGCACAACGCCACGTTGCAGACGATGTAGACGAGGGCGATACCCGGCCGTGACATCGAATGCACGAGGTTCTCGTACACCCGACCGCGCTCCCAGTCCTTCGAGGCCACGCCCCCACCCCACGTGAGGTCGGCCAGGTGGAAGAACAGGTACAGCAGGATGATCGGGCCGGTCCAGCGCATCGAGCGGGAGGCGAAGTTTGCGGCCACCCAGTCCCGCTTCGACTCGTAGCGGTTGTTCGAGGCCTGGTTCATTCGACTGAGACTGATGGCCGAGTGCAGGTGGAGGCCGAAGGCGCCAATGAGGCCGAAACGGAGGAGCCACAGGAACCAGGTACGGGGCAGCAGTGGCACGAGCAGATCGCGGAGGAACTCGCCGTAGATATTGATGTCGTAGTCGGTGACGTAGTTGCCCTCGGGGCTCAGGTGCTGGACCTCGCCCAGGTAGATCTTGAGGTTGCCGATCATGTGGAAGACGACGAAGCCGAGCAGCATGATGCCGGTCAGTGCCATCACCCACTTCTTCCCGACAGCCGTTTGGTAGAGGTTGAGCGGGAACGGCAGCTCTTTCTGCTTCTTGCGAAGCGGCGCATCAGCTGCGTTCTTGGCCAGGGTCGGTGCGGCCACCGGATACCTCCGAAGGAATAGACGACTGTCAGTGGAGCGAACGCCGGTCCGAACCGTTCTCGATCGGACCGGGCGGTGCGTGACGTGGAATCACGAGCACGAACAGGCGAAACGGTAGCGGCCAGAAGGCGATTCGACCCAACCGGCTCCCACCCGTCTCGAACCCGGGTGTCGGCCGTCGGCCCTCCTCATCGTGCGAGAGGATTCCCTGCTTGCGGGCTCATCGCCTCGGCTGATGGAATCACCACTGTCTGGTATCGGTTGGTGGCGACCTCCTCGGCGGTCAGCAGATGTAGGTCGAGCATCAAGGAGCCCTGGAGTTCGGGCACGACGAATTCGAAGGTGCCGACGTGTTCGCAACCGTTTGCCGGCAATGTCCCGTCCCATTCGCGCTCGATGCTCCATGACCCGCAGCGGGCCGTAGCTCGTACCCGCACGCCGCCGAGCGGACGGTTGAGGTCGCTGATGACGTGGATGTCGAAGCGAAGAACGTGCCCGGGCGCGGTGATCGGTGGGGGGAGGTCCGCCACGACGATGACCGGCCGGCAGGCATCGAGCACGGCGTTGTAGGCCGGCTTGCGTCGGCGGTCGAAGCCGAGGACGCCGAAGCCGCCCGCCGGCTCGGCGTCGGCCAGCGCGGTCAGGCAGAATCCGCCGGCCGGATTGAACTTGAGTCGGCGGATCATCTCGATGTGCTGACGCAGGAGATCGGCTTGATAGGCCTGCGTCGCCGCCGCCCAGGATCGGCCGTCGGCGTAGGCCGTGCGCGGGAGGTAGCGATCGAAGGCACCGCGCTGCGCTGTCGACCAGGTGGGCTCGTCGTCCTCCCAGTCCTCGAGGATCACCGATTGGCTCCCGAATCCGCCGGGGAATGCGGCCAGTCTGGGCCATTGGCGAACCACATCGGGGAGGTCCTCGACCACGCCCGAGTGCCAGCCGAGCCAGAGGTGCGCGTCTGACGCGGCAGGGTCGATGACCGACGGAAGGCTCCCTGATCTGGTGATCACCGGCCGACTGGGGTCGGCGGCGACGAGCTCTCGACGAAGCATCGGATCGAGTACCGATCGATTCCAGCTGGGGAGGAGGTGACGCCCGATGCGGCGGGCAGCCGGTGCCGCCTCGATTCCGTTGGGCATGGGCACCGGCAGCGGCGGTCCGTTGGGCTCGTCGTGCGCGCACCACACGACGATCGACGGATGGTGACCCAGGAGATCGACGGCCGAACGAGCGATCGCCCGCGCTGTCTTGCGGACACTCGTGGCGTAGCCGCCGACCAGGGGAAGGTCTTGCCAGACGAGGAGACCGAGACGGTCGGCCGCTTCGTAGAGCTCGGGGCGGGCAACGTGGCCTTTGACGCGGACGAAGTCGAGACCGGCTTCGACCACTGCTCGCAGATCGTCCGAGATGACCGCAAGGTCCATGGTGGCCAGGAAGGGATCCTGTGGGCCGATGACGATGCCCTTGAGGAAGCGGCGTTCGCCGTTGATCCGCAGATGCATCGAACGCTCGGCGACGTGGCGGAGTCCCGTTCGCCAGTGCTGTCGGTCGCTCACCGTGTTGTCGGTCGTGCGGACGGCCACGGCTACTTCGTACAAGGGTTGGTCACCGAGGCTGTACGGCCACCACAGCGATGGCCGCTCGATGGTGACCGTCCACTCGATGCGGTTCTCCCCCTGGGCCAGCGAGTGGATGGATGCCCCACCGGCGGCAGCTTCGCCGTCGGGTCCGGTGACCGAGGTGTCGATCCGATGATCGCCGGCGTGTTCGGCGTCGAGCACCAGACGTATGCGCAGTTCGGCGCGATCGGTCGATGCCGAGGTGCACACCAGTCGGCTGAACAAGATGGCGACCGGTCCGGTTTGTTCGATTCTGACCGGACGCCAGATGCCGCCGGGGTTGCCGGGCGGAGCCAGCGGACCACTCTGGAGCGAGCCGGTGATGGATGTCTTCGGTCGCGTGTCGTCCGGTGGCGGACAGGCGACCTCGATGGCGAGCAGATGATCGCGCTGACGCCGAAGCAGTTCCGAGATCTCGAATTGGTGAGGAACGAAGTAGCCGTCGGTGTCGCCGAGGTAGTTGCCGTCGAACCAGACCTCCGAGTGCGCCATCACCCCATCGAGGCAGAGCCAGGATCGCTTGCCCTCCTCCGGGCCCCGGGTGCTGAACCGGCGTCGGTGCAGCACCGCTTGGTCGTTGTGTTCGAATGCCGGGAGAGCGCGCCAGTGTCCCGGCACCTCGAGTGTGGCCCAGGTGCTGTCGTCGAGATCAGGGTCGGCGCCCGAGCGATTGAGCTCGGCGTCGAGGGGTGCTGCCTTCCACGGGCCCGAGAGGTCCACGGTCGAACCCTAGCTTGCCCACGCTGGGTCGGTTGGACGATGCAGGGTGGTCGCTCGTCGGATGGGGCCCCACGCCTGAGGGGCATCGAGCACCCGATCCCGGGTAGGGTCACTTGCGTGACTCAACCTGCGGCCTCGGAACTCAGCCCCACCCCGCCCGCCGAACTGCCACGGGACCTCGGCAGCCTGAAGGCATCCGGGTGGCTCTCGCGCAGCATCAAGGACGAGCTTCGCCAGAACGCGATCGTTCGAATCCGGGCAGGCGACGACCTGTTCCCTGGCGTGATGGGCTACGAAAACACGGTCATCCCCCAGCTCGAGCATGCCGTGCTGGCGGGTCATGACGTGGTGTTCCTGGGTGAGCGAGGTCAGGCGAAGACACGACTCATCCGGTCGCTCACCAAGCTGTTGGACGAATGGATGCCGATCATCGCCGGCTCGGAGATCAACGACGATCCCTATCACCCGGTGTCCCGCATGGCCCGTGAGCTCGTCGCCGAGCACGGTGACGCCACCCCCATCGCCTGGGTCCATCGTGACGATCGCTACGGCGAGAAGCTGGCAACGCCCGACACATCGATCGCCGACCTCATCGGTGAAGTCGACCCGATCAAGGTGGCCGAGGGCCGTTACCTGTCCGACGAGCTGACCTTGCACTACGGACTCGTTCCTCGCACCAATCGTGGGGTGTTCGCCATCAATGAGCTCCCCGATCTCGCCGAACGGATCCAGGTGGGTCTGTTGAACGTGCTCGAGGAGCGCGACGTCCAGATCCGCGGCTACAAGGTCCGGCTTCCGCTCGATGTGCTCCTGGTGGCCTCGGCCAATCCCGAGGACTACACCAACCGTGGGCGCATGATCACGCCGCTCAAGGATCGGTTCGGCGCCCAGATCCGGACCCACTACCCCTTCGAGATTGCGACCGAGATCGCCATCGCCAATCAAGAGGCGCACATCCCCACCGATGGCCCCGAGATTCACATCCCCGAGTTCATGGCCGAACTCGTCGCCACCTTCTCCCATGCCGCCCGCGAGAGTTCCCACGTGAACCAGCGCTCGGGTGTCTCGGTGCGTCTCACGGTGTCCAACCTCGAAACGTTGGCTGCCGCGGCCACTCGTCGGGCCCTTCGCCTGGGCGAGGACGTCGTGGTACCGAGGGTCTCCGATCTCGACGCGCTCATCGCCTCGACGTCGGGCAAGATCGAGATCGAGGCACTCGAAGAGGGTCGTGATGCGCAGGTCATCGATCATCTGCTCCGAACGGCCGTCCTGACGGTGTTCAAGGGCCGGGTATCGATCGAGGGCGTTCGCCAGGTCGTCGACTCCTTCGACGATGATCTGGTGGCCAGCACCGGAGACGACGTGCCGGTCAGCGAGTACATGGCGCTGCTGGCCGCGCTCCCCGCAATGGCCGCCCCGGTGGCCGAGTTGTTGGGCGACGATCTCTCGCCGGCCTCACAGGCATCGGCGGTGGAGTTCATTCTCGAAGGTCTGCACCTGTCGAAGCGACTGAACAAGGACGCCGTCGGCAACCGTTCGGCCTATCGGGCCCGGGCCTGACCAAACCCCAACCGTGTGCAGCCAGCCCCGCTGGGCGGGGCGGAACTGCACACGGTTGAGGTTTTGGGAACCAACACCGGCTCGAGCGGTTGTTCCGCTGGGTGCAGGATCGTCGGCTGGGCGGCGGTTGGGCGCAGCAGGGTGAGGCAGAGACGGTCCTTGGGTTCAGCCCAGTGTGGCCGTCAATGTCTGTTGCTGGCCCCCACGCTCGATCAGGATGGCGACGTTCTCCCCGGGGAATTTCGACTGGATGAGGCCTGCGAGTTCGGCGAACTCGTTGACCGGGGCACCATCGACGGTGAGTACCTGGTCGCCGGCCCGCAGACCGGCCGCCTCGGCGGCACTCCCCGCGGTGACCTCACCGATCTCGACGCCCACTTGGTTGTCGTCCTGATTGGGAGGGGCGACGCCGAGGAAGCCGGGGTCGAGCGGTTCGCCAGAGCGGATGCGGCCGGCGACGTCCACCGCCACGTTGATCGGTATCGCAAAACCGATGCCGGCGTTGGTGCTGCTTGCGCCATCGGTACGGATGCTTGCGTTGATGCCGATCACCTGACCTTGGGCGTTGGCCAGGGCACCACCCGAGTTGCCTGGATTGATGGGAGCGTCGGTTTGGATCATCGCGCTGTAGCCACGTCCGACATTGGGCACCGGGCGGTTGAGGGCCGAAACGATGCCGGCGGTGACGGTCTGCTGCAACTGGAAGGGGCTGCCGATGGCGACGGCCGTCTGGCCGACCTTCAAGTCGGCGTCGGTCGCGAGCTGCGCAATGGGCAGACCCGCATCTCGGCCCACGTCGAGCACGGCAATGTCGTTTCGGGGGTCGGTACCGATCAGGTCGGCGTCGAGGGTGCGGCCGTCGGCCGTCCGCACCCTGATGGTAGTTGCGCCCTCGATCACATGGTTGTTGGTGAGGATGTAGCCGTCGTCGTAGACCACGCCCGATCCGAGACCGAGCTGTGATTCCACCTGAACGACCGAGGGTCCGAGCAGCGCGGCAACGCCCGAGACGTCGCTGCCTCCTCCGAGGCCTACCGGAGCGACGGATCCTGTCTCGGCCGGAGGTGCAGTGACGGAGGAGGTGTCGTTGCGAGTGGCCAGTGTGCCCAGCCCGAAACTGGCGGCCGACAGCGCGGAACCGGCAAGGAAGGCCAGCACCGGCGTGCTACGACGGCCGTGCGCCGGAGCCGCGTCCCGCGCGTTCGTTTCGGGGAGGCCGGGCTGGGTGGAGAGGCTGGGCGGGGTGGTGGGGCCGGG
>JAHECQ010000190.1 GCA_024641625.1 Acidimicrobiales bacterium
CCCGCCATCCTGGTGGCCGTCGCCATCGCCGATCTCGTCCGCTGGCGCGTTCGATTCCCTACGGTCCGGATGGCGCTGTTCCTGCTGCAGTACGGAATCAACGACAGCATCGAGATCTTGCTCGCACCCGTCTATTGGATGCTTGCCGGGTTCGGAACACGACTCGACCGGCCGGCCTCCATCGCCCGACACGAGCGACTGCAGCGCTGGTCGATCGACGTTCTGGCTCGTCGGGCCGAAGTCCTCCTCGGTCTCCGGCTCGACATCGACTCGGCCTCGACGGCGGCGCTCACCCCCGGCCCGGTCATCGTGCTGTGCCGCCACGTCAACATCTTCGATGCCTCGCTGCCGACGTTGCTGTACCAACGCCTCGGCTTCCGGACCCGTGGCGTGATCATGGCCGAGCTGCTCGCCGACCCTGGGTTCGATCTGATCTACGCGAGGACCGGGTCGGTGTTCATTCCACGCGACAACGGCCCGGAAGCCGTCGCCATGGTCCGAGCGATCAGCCAGACCATCGACTCCACGACGGCCGTCGTCATCTTTCCCGAAGGCCGTCTCTTTCGCCCCGACGTCCTCGAGCGGGCCAAAGACCGGCTCGCGCTCGAGAACCCCGAGCGCGCGGCGCGGCTGGCGCCACTCGAGAACGCCTTGCCGCCACGCCCCGGCGGGGTCTTGGCCCTCCTCGAGTCCATCTCTGCCGATGTGGTGGTCATCACCCACAGCGGACTCGAGCAGTACGCATCCTTCTCCGACCTCGCCAGATCGGTTCCGCTTCGCAGCCCGGTGCGGGTGACGGCGTGGCGGGTTCCGCGGGTCCAGATTCCCGACAGCGATGCCGACCGCATCGCGTGGCTCGATGAGCTCTGGCTGCGTATCGACAAGTCGGTCAGCGATGCGGTTGCAGGCCGGCAATCGGCCACGGAGCCCGAACTGCTTGCGGCGAGAATGGTGCAGTTCTAGTGTCACCGAGGTCGAGACTATGGCGGCTTCGAGGGGGATGATCATGGGCAACGAGTCGAACTCGACCTCGCTGACCAGGGATGTTGCGTCTTGAAATGATCGTGAAACGCCTGGTTTGGATGATGCCACCATGCACGAGGGGCTGCAGATAGGGGTTCTCGGGAGAGTCGAGGCCAGAACTGAAGCCCGCGCGCTCGACTTGGGTGGGGCGCAGCAGCGTCGACTGCTGGCGTGTCTGGCCGAGCGAATCGGCGATGCCGTCAATGCCGACCGCTTGGCCGATGCGCTCTGGCCCTCGGGCAATCTGCCACAGGATTGGCGAGGCGCCATTCGGGTAGCGGCGTCTCGCCTCCGAACCTCCCTCGAGGACGAATCGGCGGTCGTGTCGATGGGCGGCGCCTACCGGCTGCACGTCAACCCCTCGGCTCTCGACGCCCTTCGGTTCGATGCCCGGCTACGGTCGGCACGCGAGTGCCCTGATCAGCGCGAACAGGCGACGTTGGTGCGCTCGGCCCTCGACGAGTGGCGGGGCAACGCCTACGAGGAGTTCGCCGACGAGCCATGGATCGAGGGCGAAGCTCGCCGCGCCGCTCGCCCTCGCGGCGGGTGTTGCGGCGGCAGGGTCGCCGGCTCGGACGTCCGATGCATCGCTCGCCACCGCCGAACTGCCCGACGCTCGGGACATCGTCGCCGACATCGACCCGGCACGAATTCCGCTCGTCACCGCCGACGACGAGGTCGCCATCTTCGGGGACGACGTGTCCGGACCAGGAGCACGATTGGTGGCGATGGAACTTCTGCGCGATCTGGACGTCGAGGCGGTGGCGGTGCGCGAAGGTGATGCCGAGCTGTTGCGGGCCGCCGACCACGGCAGTCGCCTCGTCGAACTGCGGAACGTCGTCAAGGGCCAGGTGCCGGGGGAGCGCACGGCGCTCGACTACCGCTTCGATCAGATGCATCTCACGGTGGTCCGCCTCGGCGGCCAGACCGGCGCGCTCCTCGGAGTCGAGGCCCGGGGCACCATGGCCTCCGTCACCTACGACGACACCGGTCGGGCCGTCGGCAGAGAGTCCGACGGGGACGCGTCCCCCTTCGCCAACGTCTTCGTTCTGCGCCCAGGTGATGACGGACGCTGGTTGCTGATCCTGGTCCGACCCCTCGAGTAGGTGGTTGAGGCGACACGGATGCGACCGTTCTCAACGGGTCGTCGCCGGAGACCGAGGTCATTTCTCGAGTGAGCGATCACCTGGATGGTGGTCGCCTCTGAGACGGTTGTGGGGCCCGCAGTGCGGCATCCAGGTGGGGAAGCTCCGTGCGTTGCTCTGGATGCTTCGGACCTTGCGTTGCTCGACCCGGACGGAGGTCTGAATCTGACCGATTGCCAGGAGGACGGCCGCGTGCAGTGACGGATCGGTGAACCGTTCCAGGAGGTTCTGCGCCGGCTCGAGCGACGCGCCCGGATCGACGCCTCCGCCCCGGCGGCCGATCTATAGTCCCCCGGTGCGCACCGCCGAGCAGGGGAGATCGCGGGGATGAACGACGATGCTGTCGGGGCCGCCCTCGTCGACAGAGCCAGATCGCTGCGCGAGCAGCTGCGGGTGGAGCAGGACGACGCCGACCGGTCCGGGCACTACTCCGAGTCGCTGCACGCGGCATTCGGCGACGCGGGCTTCTACCGGATCCTCCGCCCCGCCCGCTACGGCGGCCTCGAATTGGGGTTCGAGACGTTCTGCCGGGTGGTCCTCGAGATCGCCACTGGGCACCCCGGAGCCGGTTGGTGTTTCGGTCTGAGCGCATCGCACCTGTGGTTGTTCGCCTCGCACTTCCCCGCCCACGTGCAGGATGAGGTGTTGGGCCGCGACGCGGACTTCATCGCTCCGTTCTCCGGCAGCTTCAACGGCGTCTGCTCGACGGCCGAGGGCGGCTTCGAGGTCGAGGGTATGTTCGGCTACTCGAGCGGCGCGCCGTACTCGTCTCATCTCCTGGGCGTGGTGCGGGTGCAGGACAGCGACCCGGTCGACGTCCGACTCGTACTCATCCCCCGCCACGCTTACGAAGTCATCGACGACTGGGGTGGCGACCAAACGCTGGGATTGCGGGCGAGCGGCTCGAACACGCTGCGGGTGGCCAAGTTCTTCGTGGCGGCCGATCACACGATCCCCTACAGCGGCTACCTCTCCCATTCCGCAGTGCGAGCGCAGCCAAGCCCCGGCACCGAGCTGCACGGCAACTCCCTGTACCTCGGTCCGCTGGCCGTACCTTTCCACCTGAACCTGGCGCTCGTCGTGGTGGGTGCGGCCCGCGCCGCGATCGATGAGTTCACCGCGGTCTCGTCGCTCAAACGCGAGCCCATGCCCCCCTTCGACCTGCGCCGGGACACTGCGGTGGCACAGCTGGTGCTCGGCGAAGCTGTGGCCAAGACCGCCACCGCTGAAGCTGCCGTCTTCGCCGTTGCGCGCGACTATGAGCGGTATTGCGAGAGAGCCGTGATCCATGGCGACCCGTTCACCGTGGCCGACAACTTGCGGCTGTGGGCGGTAAGTCAACAGGCGGCCGAAATGGCGGCACAGGCCGTTCGGATGCTGTTCGCGAACTCGGGCACCGGCGCCGGGCGGAGCGACAGCCGAATGGCCCGCTACCTGGCCGACGTCACGATGTACGGCACCCACCCCGTCGCAAACGTGACCCGCGTCTTCCCCATGCTCGGTAGAGCGCAACTCGGCATTCCCGCGGGATTCTTCGGTCTCGACGACTGAATTGACAGGCGATACTCGACGCCGTTGGAGTTCTTTGGGGGAGTATCGCTCCAGAAACGTTCGCCGACCGGAGCCAACACTGGAGGACATACTCCCTGTTCAGAGGCTCGCAGTTCGCACTTCGGCGAACTTCTGGAAACTCTGACGAACGCTGGAGTGGAGCTGGGGGGAATCGAACCCCCGTCCGCCGAGGAATCATCGCCCCCGATACGACCATTCCCGCGATTCTGGCGTTGGGGCAGCCACCCGGCCGGGTCCGGGGGAGTCCTTGCGGGCTCCGTACCCTCGGGTCTTTCCCCGATGTCAGCGGTCTTTGCCTTGCTGTCAGCAGTCTCTCCCGCTGTCCACCACTGCTTCTGTTGACGGGCTGCAGTGATCAGGCCCCGCGTGACCTCACGGTTCGCAATTTCCCTCTCGTTACCTGATCAGATCAGGCGGCGAGAGCGAAGTCAGCCTTGTTGGCGCTTCTGTGATGCCCCGATTAACGAGTCTGAGCAACTCGGGTCGCACGAACGAATCCTCGTCTCGACGTCGAAACCGGTCAGCCCCGAGTGTGAGAAGAGAACGTTTCATGAACGTGTCTCTTGTCAAGTAACGCTGGCCTGAGCCAGTCGCTTCAGTGTAGTCAGCACCGACGGTCGCTGGTTGGTCACCTGGCCGAACGGCGTCCGCGTGCTCAGCGGCGGTTGCGGTCGGCCAACTCCCGACGGGCGTCGCGATCGGCGTCGCGCTTGGCGATGATCTGACGCTTGTCGACGGTCTTTCGACCCTTGCCGAGCCCCAGCTCCATCTTGGCCAGGCCATCCTTGAAGTAGAGCGCCATCGGCACCAACGTGAGACGGTCCTGATTGATCTTTGACGAGAGGCGGTCGAGCTCGTAGCGATGCATCAGGAGCTTGCGCCGACGCGTGGGGTCGGCCGATCCCTGGAGGCTGGCGCGGGTGTAGGCCGCGATGTTCAGGCCCACCAGCCACAGCTCGCCGTTCTCGAAGCGGGCGTAGGCGTCGTTCAGTTGCACCTTCGCCTCGCGCAGGGCCTTCACCTCGACTCCGCGCAGCATGACGCCGGCCTCGAACGTCTCGGTGATGTCATAGTCGCGCCGAGCAGTCTTGTTGGTCGCGATCATCGTAACGGCCATTGGCCGAGGGTAACGGACTACCGACGCTGCGGCGCCGGCGGCCAATAGGCCGGCCACCGGTCGATCGGCCCAACCGGTTCGCCGGTGCAACTGCTTTACTGGCAGGGTGCTGACGTTGAATCGCCGGACCTGGCTCGAGATCCTGGCCGAGGCGTGGCAGGTGTACCCGCTGGAGGCCTGCGGCTTGCTCATCGGCCCCGGCCCCGAGACCGACCCTGACGCGCCGATAGACCGATTCGTTCCGATCCTCAACGAGGCGCGGTCGAGTCGTATCTTCTCCTTGAGTCCGATGGGGTACATGAAAGCGGAGCGAGTGGCGGACGATCTGGGTCTCCAGGTCGTCGGCGTGGTGCACTCTCACACACACACCTCGGCCTACCCCTCGCCCACCGACGTGGCCGAGGCCACCAAACCGCTGGTCCCGCCGACGTGGCACTGGGCCATTGTGTCGCTGGCCTGGGGATTCCCCGAGCTGCGCAGCTATCGAGTGTCCCCCGACGCTGCCACCGTCGGGGGATCGGACGACGGATCGGACCTCCCGGTGGGAATGGACGAGGAACCCGTGTGGTTGAAAGACTAGAATCCCTACAGGAATAGTCGACAATCTGCCCTCGAGGTTTCTCCGTGACCGTCACCGTTCGCCTTCCGACCGTGCTCCGCCCTCAAGCCAATGGCCAATCCACCGTCTCGGTCGAGGGATCCAACGTGGGTGAAGTGGTCAGCAGCCTCGTCGCCGCCTACCCGGGCCTGCAGTCGAATCTGCTCGATGACGCTGGTCAGGTGCGGAAGTTCGTCAACATCTACATCAACGACGAGGACATTCGGTTCCTCGACAAGCTCGACACGGCGGTGACCGAGGGTGACGAGGTCGCCATCCTGCCCGCAGTCGCTGGAGGCTGATCACCGTGGCCGTCTACTCCTCGATCACCGAGTTGATCGGCAACACGCCGATCATCGACGTCAGTCATCTGAGCCCAAATCCCGAGGTTCGCATCCTGGCCAAGCTCGAGGGGCAGAATCCTGCGGGTTCGGTCAAGGACCGCATCGCGCTGTCCATGATCCGCGCCGCCGAGGAGTCGGGCGAGTTGACGCCGGGTCGAACCATCATCGAACCCTCCTCGGGCAACACGGGTATCGCCTTGGCCATGCTGTGTCTCACCCGCGGCTACAAGATCAAGATCGTCCTGCCCGAGAACGTCACGCCCGAACGGCGTCAGGTACTCGAGGCGTTCGGGGCCGAGATCATCTCCTCGCCGGGGGCGGAAGGGTCCAATGGCGCAGTTCGCATGGCCCAGGAGCTCTCGGCAGCCAATCCGGAATGGGTGTTCCTCTACCAGTACGGCAACGAGGCAAATCCGACCGCCCACTACGAGACCACGGGTCCCGAGATTCTGGCCGACGTCCCCGACATCACCCATTTCGTGGCCGGACTCGGAACCAGCGGCACGTTGATGGGCGTCGGCACCTACCTGAAGGAACAGAAGCCGGGGGTGAAGCTCTTCGCGGTGGAACCACCGAGTGGGGAGCGAGTCGAGGGTCTCCGCAGCCTCGACGATGGCTATGTGCCGCCGGTGTTCGAGAAGTGGGGCGGGCTCGAGCTGCTCGACGGCAAGCGAATCGTGCGGCCTGCCGAGTCGATCGAATGGACTCGCCGGCTGGTGACCGACTGTGGCATCTTCGCCGGTCTCTCCTCCGGTGCCGCCCTCGCCGGAGCCGTCAAGGTTGCCGCCCGCCACGATGCTGCGGCCGACGGACCGGCGGTGATCGTGTTCGTGGTGTGCGACGGTGCGTGGAAGTACCTGTCGACCGGTGCCTACACCCAGCCGCTCGAAGACGTCGTCCAAGGCCTCGGTGACACCATCTATTTCTGACCGAGTTCCCTCCGATCGATCCGATCTCCTGGCGGTTGTGCCGATGTGTTCGGTGGCACTCGAGCGTTGCCCTGCGAACCGAGCGGAATGGGCCATGGGCCTCTAGCGTCGGTGGCAATGACCGATCTCGCATCCCCGACGTACGGCATCGATCCGGGCGTCTATCACCGGCGGTGGTACATCCTCACCGCCCTGTGCCTCACGCTCGTGCTCGTCGTGGCCACCGTGTCGTCGGTCAACGTCGCCATTCCGAGCCTGGCCCGCGAGCTTCGGCCGACCGACACTCAGATCCTTTGGATCGTGGACGCCTACGCGCTGGTGTTCGCCGGCCTGCTGCTGTTCGCCGGCGCCCTCGGCGACCGTTTCGGACGCAAGCGCGCCCTGCTCATCGGCCTCGTCATTTTTGCGCTGGCCTCCATCGCCTGCAGCCAGAGCACCTCACCCAATGTCCTGATCACGTTCCGGGCGGTCATGGGCATCGGTGCTGCCCTCATCATGCCGTCCACCCTGTCACTGCTGGGCTCGGTCTTCCCGCCGCAGGAGCGGGGCAAGGCGATCGCCATCTGGGCCGGCTTCGCCGGCGCCGGGGGCGCCATCGGTCCGGTCGTGGCCGGCCTCCTCTTGGCCCACTTCTGGTACGGCTCGGTCTTCTTCGTGGCAGTGCCGATCGCCATCGTCGCCTTCATTGCGATCTCGATCATGGCGCCCAACTCCCGCGAGTCCAGCGTGCAACTCGACCCGTTGGGGGCCTTGTTGTCGATCGTGGGTCTGTCGGCTCTGTTGTTCGCCATCATCGAGGGTCCGGAAAAAGGCTGG
>JAHECQ010000191.1:0-1757 GCA_024641625.1 Acidimicrobiales bacterium
ACCATGGATGCCCCGCGTTGTCGGCAACGTCGCGCCACACTCAGTTGTCCGGGGCCCCTGGGCATGATCCTCAATCGGCGTGTGCCGATGAATGCTGAACCTTTTGTACGACGGTTGGGCAACTCTTCCCGGTCCGAGCGGATGCGACACTCCTGGGGCGGCGGCACGCACGTTCGGTGTCACCGCGCAGAGTTGCACCAACGACCGCTCGAAGTGGTCGGGATGACAGCAAAGAGTGGCAGCGGTACTCTCCGTGGCATGGATCACACAACGCCAGGCCGTGTCGCTCCCCCCCGACGTCGGAGGGTCTGGGCCTTGGCGATCATCGCCCTGTCGCTGACGACGTTGCCCGCAGCCGCCGTCCCGGCCGCCGAAGCGCCGCTCGGGTCCTACATCGTGGTGTTACGCCCCGGCCAGGGTGACGTGCAGGCCATCGCCGGTGACCTGTCGGCCGCACATGGCGGCCAGGTCGGATTCGTGTACGAGAACGCTCTCCAGGGATTCTCGATCACCACCTCGCCGCAGGCCGCCGCCGCCCTGGCCCGCAATCCCCGGGTCGCCTATGTCGAAGCCGACCGTCAGCAGCAGATCTCCGCCCAGGACGAACCCACCGGCATCACTCGCACCTTCGCGGCCGCCAATGACACGATCGGCATCGATGGGGTCGACGATGTTCGAGTCGATGTCGATGTGGCGGTGATCGACACCGGCATCGACCGTGAGCATCCCGATCTGAACGTCGTGGGCGGTGTCAACTGCGCCGGTGGCAGCCCCTTGCGGGCCAAGTGCAGCGGTGACGGCGACGACGACCATTACCACGGCACCCATGTCGCCGGCACCATCGGTGCCCTCGACAACGGCATCGGGGTGGTGGGCATTGCGCCCGGCGCCCGCCTGTGGGCGGTGAAGGTGCTCAATGCCCAGGGATCGGGCTACACCTCGTGGATCGTGGCCGGTATCGACTGGGTCGCCAAGCGTTCCGACCAGATCGAGGTGGCCAACATGAGCCTCGGCGGAAACGGGTTCTCCCAGGCCGAATACGACGCCATTCAGGGCGCGGTCGACAAGGGGGTGGCCTTCGCCGTGGCGGCCGGCAATTCCAACGACGATGCCGCCAACTACAGCCCCGGCGGGTTCGACAACGTGCTCAGCGTCTCGGCCCTGGCCGACTTCGACGGGTTGCCAGGCGGACAGTCCGCTCCGACGTGCCGTCAGGACCAGGACGACACGCTGGCCGATTTCTCCAACTGGGGGCCGGAGGTCGACATTGCGGCCCCCGGGGTCTGCATCTCGTCCACCTACCCGATCGAACAAGGGTCCTACGGGACCATCAGCGGCACCTCGATGGCCTCGCCCCACGCGGCCGGCGCGCTGGCGCTTCTGGCCAGCAAGTCAAAGCCCAGGACCAAAGCGACTGTGTACTCGTTGTACGGGGCCGTCATTGCGGCCGGCAATATGGACTGGACCGACGATTCCGTCGATGGAACAAAGGAGCCACTGCTGGACGTGTCGACCTTCGAGCCTGCGACCATCCCCGGCAACGACAGCGGCACCGTGCCGTCGAACACCGCTCCGACTGCGTTGTTCACCTCGAGCTGCGAGTCCTTGGTCTGCACGTTCACCGACGCCAGCACCGATCCCGATGGCTCGATCGTCTCGTGGTCGTGGGACTTCGGCGACGGAGCAGGGTCTACCGATCAGCACCCGACGCATACGTATTCCGCTACTCGCGACTACAGCGTGTCGCTCACCGTGAC
>JAHECQ010000191.1:1767-7519 GCA_024641625.1 Acidimicrobiales bacterium
GCTCGGGACTGGGTCCATTCTCACAGGTGACTTTGGCACCGCAGGACAAGGGGCGTGTGCGAGCAACAAGTGCGTGCTGAGTGGCATCTCCAAAAAGACGGCGTCGGTCACCTTCACCTCTTCCACCTCTTCCTACGGAAGCCTCGAGATCCTCAAGCCCTGAACCATGTCCCTGCGATCCGCGACCGAGGTCATTGCTTCTGGGAGCGGCGCAGCATGGTCGGGCGGCGGTAGGCAATGGAGCGATCGGAGGACCACAGCGCGGGCGGTGCCTCGACGAACGCGGCGATCGACAGCAGCGGTCGGTCGTAGTTGACCCGCCATCCCGCATAGTCGGCCCAGGCTTGGTCTCGGTCGACCACGACGGGCAGGCCCGCCTCGGCCAGCGCGTCGTAGACGTCGTCCCATTCCTGGCGCTCGACCGAGATGGGATCCTGTGGCTGGGGGTCGGGGTCGTAGTCGAAGCCGAAGAAGTCACACACTCGACGCAACGAGAGGGTGCCGGTGCGGATCATGAGCTGGGCTCGCGGTGCTCTGGGCAGGTCGAGTGTGGAGCAGTAGAGCGACGCCGCGTCCAGCGCCAGACCGGCACCGGTGATCCACGAGCGGTTCGCCACCGGCGACCGGAAGAACGCCAGCATCGGGAACGACGTGTGCGTCTCCTCGATCTCGACAAACCAATTCTCCCAGTCGGCCCACAGTTCTGCGACCCCCGTCAGGTCATCGATCTGGTGATGACGGATCAACATGGTCGCCGCGCTGGCCTGGCCGTGCTCGTCGGTCGAGCGGAGATGAAGCTTCGCCACTTCTGATTCCCGCCGGGAGAACGCGGCGTAGATCGTAGGCAGGAAGCTGATGAGGAGGGCGACGATGCCCAGGCCCACGAGGCCCTCGAAGATGGCGATCAGCAAGGTGGGCAAGTCGGAGGTCGTGCGAAAACCGAGGGTGGTGAGCGACGAACCGGACAACACGAGCGCTTCGCTGTAGGGCTCCACGCCCAGCGCCCAGAAGATACCCGAGGTGCCCCCGATGACGCCGACGGCCCAAATGAGCGGCAGGAGCACCAGCGCCACCGGAGCGAACCTTGCTTTGATCGCCTCCTGGGCCGGCCAATCCCGACGAAGATCGGCTGCGAGATCGAACAGGAATCGGACACCGATGAAGGTGGCTCGGCCGATGAAGGTCTGCTCGCCTCGAGGCACCACCACCATGCGCACGGCAGAGCCGAGCGTGGCCACGGCCACGATCGCACCCAACACCCCGGCGATGATTCTGACGACAGCCACGTCCAGATCATGGCAGGTCGGTGCGAACGCGACGATGATCGGACGCGTCGGGTCCTTCGCCTCTGGGCCCGTGCAGGGCAATGGCACAAGGCTCGAGGCCAGGCACGTTCTCGATGACGACCACACGCTCGGACGACATCGAGTTCGGCCGTCGATCCACGTCGGTGTCACTGAAGGGAGCACGATGTCGCATCACAAAGTCCTGCGGGTCGTTCTTGGGTTCGCGGCAATCCAGTTGTTGATGTCGATCGTTGGTCGATGCATCTCGAACAGAACAGAGCGAGCCGATGACCGCAGCGATGTCTTTCGGCTTGTCGCGGTCTTCGGGGGCAGGAAGTTCCGAAGCCGCAGCGCCAACCTCACGAAGGCCTCCGTCGTGGCCATCATGGGTGGTGTCGAGGTCGATCTGCGAGAGGCAACCCTCGATCCGGCAGGGGCCAACCTCGATCTGAGAGCGATCATGGGCGGCGCCCGGATCGTCGTCCCTCCGGACTGGGCTGTTGATGCCGAGATCAGGCGGGTCGCCGGAGGAATCGAACTGGATGTGAGGCCTGTCGACGACGTACGCGAGGATGCACCGAAGCTTCATGTACGCGCGGTCGCCTACATGGGCGGTGCAAAGATCACCACCGACCCTCGCAGGCGCCAATCCAAGTGATGATCCGGGTGTCCCTGGCGCCGAAGGGTCCAACCTCACGACCAACCCTGTGGAGGACTGCACGATGGGCATCGAACGCCTCGAGATTGTCGAACGATCGACCTACCTCAATGGTCAGCGCTTCGGGCAGGTCGGGGCCTACGAACGCATCGACGCCATCGCCACCTACGCGGTCGATCCCACGCACCCGGCGAATGCCGCCATCGTCGATCTGGCGCTGGTCGAACGGGCCGATGACGGCCTGGTTCGCTTCGACGGCGACGTCACGATGCTGCGGCCGATCGAGTCGACGCGGGCGCGTCGGGCTGCGCTGGTCGAGCTACCCAACCGCGGCCGAAGAGTGGCGGGCGGCCTCTTCAACCGCGCTCCGGCGTCCCCCGAGCCGACCGAGCAGATCGATCCAGGCGATGGCTTCTTGTTCCGGCATGGCTGGACGCTGGCGTGGTGTGGTTGGCAGTGGGATGTGCCGCGCAGTCGGGCACGGATGGGGTTGACGGCACCGACCGTCGTCACCGCGTCGGGAGAACCGGAGACCGCCATGGTGCAACTGCGCCTGCAGCTGCACCAACGGGCCGCGTCGGTCGACCTGACCGATCACCACGTCGGACTGCTCGGAGGCCACACCTCGCTGCCCACCGTCGATGTCGATGATCCGGAGGCCGTTCTGCTGCGACGCGACGGGCTCTGGGGTCCGGGGGTCGAGCTGTCCCGCGAGCAGTGGCGCTTCGCCAGGGACGACGGCGCCGGCAAACCGATCCCTGACAGTGGCCACGTGTGGCTCGCCGGCGGCTTCGAACCGGGCCGCATCTACGACCTCGTCTATCGAACCGTTCCGTGTCGTGTCGCCGGTGTCGGGCTGCTGGCAGCGCGGGATCTTGGCGCGTTCCTGCGCACGAACGCCGCCGACAACCCGAGCGCGGGCGAGCTCGATCATCTGATCGTGACCGGGCAGTCACAGTGCGGACGGTTCCTCCGCACCTTCCTGCATCTGGGTCTCAACCGGGCCGAGGACGGTTCACCCGTCTACGATGGTGTGCTGGCCCACATCGCCGGCGGACGACGAGGCGAGTTCAACCACCGAGCGGCCCAGCCGTCGGTTCAGCCGACGCCGAGCTTCGGGCACCGTTTCCCCTTCGCCGACGACGCGCAGCACGACGCTCGCACCGGCCTCGTCGACGGCCTGCTCGAGACGCAACGCCGGGTCGGCGCGGTTCCGAAGATCTTCTTCACCAACACATCCTCGGAATACTGGCGCGGCGACGCGTCTCTTGCCCACACCTGCGCCGACGACGGTTCCGACGTCGATATCCCCCAGGAGGTCAGGCATTACCTGTTCGCTTCCACCCAGCACGGTCCGGGCACGCTGCCGTTGACGACGCAGAGCATCACCGGTGGCCGGGGCGGCAACGATCTCAACATCGTCGACTACACACCGTTGATGCGGGCAGCCCTCGTCAATCTGCTGGCGTGGATTGCCGACGGTACCGAGCCGCCCCCCAATGCCGTGCCGCGTCTGTCCGATGGTACGGCAGTCGATCGCACCGCCGTGCTGGAGGCGATGGCTGTGATCCCCGACTTCGCCCTTCCACAGGCTGCGAGGTTGGGCACGCTGCGTCCCCTCGACCTCGGCCCCGGTGAGGCCGGCGGGGTCGGTACGTACCCGGCGGTGCCGGTCGGTGACGCCTATCCATGCCTGGTCTCCGCCGTCGATCACGACCGCAACGAACTGGCGGGAATCCGACTGCCTGACCTCACGGTGCCGGTGGCCACGCACACCGGCTGGAATCCGCGTCATCCCGAGACGGGAGCGTCGGAGGAGATCCTCGAGTACCTGGGGTCGACGGTGCCATTCGCAGCCGATGAGGTCGCCCGCGAGGCCGGCGGTGACCCTCGTCCGTCCATTGCCGAGCGTTACGCCGATCGTGAGGACTATCTGGCGCGTGTGCGATCCGCAGCACACGCACTGGTGGTCTCGCGTCATCTGCTGGAGGAGGACATCGGTATCTGCGAGCGAATCGCAGCGCGTCGCTATGACGCACTCGCCTAGCTCCCCCGTGGCGTAGTGGCGATCGGCCATCAAGATCGCGTCGAGCGGCAGGTCACCGAGAGTGAATGGATCCAGAAGGGCGTCGTTGACGAGCTGCCATCGCCACGCCGGACAGCGAAGATGGTTGTCGGGCGTGATCGAGCGGTCGAATGCGGCGTCGTGGTCGGACAGATCGATCAGGTGGCTTGACGCACCGCGAGGCGAGCAGATCCGCGCGAGCTCGCACAGGATCGAGGCGAGTTCGGGGCCGGGGATCGTTGCGCCACCTCGGGGCGGTCGGCCTGCAGCCACCCGTCGTCGAGGCCGCGGACAACCGCGCTGAGGGTGGCGCGGACTGCACGCTCGTGCAGCAATGGATGCAGGTCGATCGTGACGACTGACTCCGCGTCGAACGCCACGAGGGCCAACGTGGTGATCGGGAACCAGCCGGTGCCGATCTCGAAGGTCTGGACAGTGGCTCGCCTGCACTCGAACGGCCGCCTTGCAAACGATTGGTGACCTGGCTAATGCTCGGAGTCCCTGGTCCGCTATGGATCAGCGTGACGTCTTGCCCACAAGGTCTTGCCACAAGGATGCACAATCATGGCTTCGGAAACAGTTCCGGCGATTCGGATCGACCCCGAGACGGGTCGCAAGTTGTTCAACACCCGCGCCGAGAAAGCGTCGGACCGGATCACCGGCAAGGGTTACGACGTCGTCACCGACGAGCAGCTCCTGTCGTTGCCCGAGTTCAAGGCCGACGCAGCGTTCGATGATCAGCAGCAGGCCTTGTACCGGGACTTCAACGACGTGCGACGGGGCACCGACGACTACATGAAGATGGAGGGCACCTTCGCCCGCTATCTCGAAGACCATTACACGACGGCTCCGATCGAGCGTGAGTCGCTCTCCGACGAGTGCGACATCATCGTCGTCGGCGCCGGTTTCGCCGGCCTGCTGCTGTGGTACCGGCTCTCCCGAGAAGGGTTCACCGACATCCGCTTCTGCGAACGAGGGGGCGACGTCGGCGGCACCTGGTACTGGAACCGCTACCCGGGCATCGCCTGTGATGTGGAGTCGTACTCGTATCTCCCGCTCCTGGACGAGATGGGCTACTTCCCGAAACAGAAGTTCGCGTCGGGCTTCGAGATCTTCGAGTACTGCCAGAGGATCGCCGCTGAGACCGGGTTCTACGATCAGTGCCTGTTCCACACCGAGGTGACCGGGGCGGAGTGGGACGACGACGCCGAGCGCTGGACGGTACGCACCGCTCGTGGCGACGAGATGCGGGCCCGGTACGTGGTGTTGGCCAATGGGGTGCTCACCACGCCGAGGCTCGCTCGAATCGAGGGCATGGACCGCTTCCAGGGCGAGTCGTTCCACACCGCTCGATGGGACTACGACGTGGATCTCACCGGCAAACGGGTCGGCATCATCGGCACCGGCGCGACCGCGGTACAGGTGATCCCTGAGATCGCGAAGGTTGCCGGGGAACTGTTCGTCTTCCAGCGCACTCCCTCCACGATCGACGTTCGCGATCAGCGCCAGACCTCACCCGAGGAGATCGAGGAGTGGCAGAACGAACCCGGCTGGGCCAAGGCCCGTCGTGAGCGCTACCGCCAACTCGTCGGCCGCAGAGCACTGCAGGCCAATGACACCTACCTGGCCGGCAAGGCCGAACGCCCGGTGCGGCGCGGCCGGGGCACGGGGCCGCGTCTCAGTCGTGAGGAGCGTGTCCAGCGCGATCTCGAGACGAGCTTTCGCATCATGGAGCAGATCCGC
>JAHECQ010000192.1 GCA_024641625.1 Acidimicrobiales bacterium
CATCATGACCGCACCCGAGGTGGCCAAACTCCTCGATGACTGACTCCTACGACCCCCACCGGCCGCCCTTCGAGGTGGTGACGTTTCTCCGAGAACGTCACCTCGCCACGCTCAGCACCATCAGCCGCGCCGGCGACCTCCAGGTGACCCCGGTCGGGGTCACCTTCGATCCCGACCGGGCGATGGCGCGGGTCATCACCTGGGCCACCTCGCAAAAGGCCCGCAACGTGGCCTCCCGGCCGCACCAGACGGTTGCGGTGTGTCAGGTGGATGGCGGACGATGGCTCACCCTGTACGGCACGGCCACGGTCTCCGGAGAACCGGCAGCGGTGGCCGAGGGTGTACGGCGCTATGCCGTGCGGTACCGACAGCCGAAGATCCGTCCGGATCGAGTCGTGATCGAGATTGCGGTGTCCCGATTGGTCGGTCGGGCCTGAGGGTCGACGCCCGACCCCGGCAAAGATTGGGTCAAGTTACCCGTGCTTCACCGCTAAAGAACCGGCGTTGACGTACCGTTGGGATTGGGTCGCTCAACGACGCGTGACCCAAGGAGCAATTCATCATGCAGAACCCCATCGACCCCGCTCGATTGCTCGGTCGGCATTCGACCGTCAAGACCCACACGGGTACCTACGAAGGCACGATCCTCGCAGCCGGCGCCAACGGTGTCTCCTTGTCCTCGAGCCAGGGCGTGATCCGATTCACCCCCGGTGAGCTCGTCTCGATCATCTGCTGAGAGCGCCCTCGCTCACCTCGCCGGGGAGATTTGCCCAACGGTCCTCGCTGTAGATTCGGCGGGATGGGTCGATAGGAGAGCATGCTCTTCAAGCGACGCAGCACTCTCAACGACTCGACCGAGACCCGGGCAGGCCTCGAGTCTCGCACGGGACCGACGGCGGAGGTTCATCCCGCCGTGGCCGCCACCACGACGACCGACCCCGGGCTGTCGCTGGTGGTCGACGCAGCGAGGCGAATCGCTTCGCTGCGGGACACCAACGACATCTACCGAGCCGCCGTCACCGAGGCGGTCGCACTCACCTCGGCTGAGGTCGGGGCGTTTGTCGTGGTCGATCTCCGCGGCGCCGAGGTCGAGGCCCGATTCGGATTCCAGAGTCACCCGCAGCTCTTCACTGCGACCGACCTCAGTGGGCCCTGTCTCACGGCGGCGATCGCAGACCGTCGATCGATCTGCGAGGTCATCGGCGACGAACCGAGCTTGGCGGTGAACCCGACTGCAGTGGCCGCAGTTCCTGCGATCGCTCGAGGAGAAGTGCTGGGCCTCATCATGGTCATCCGTGGGGCCGACGAACCCTTCGGCAACACCGAACTGGAAACGCTCGAGCTGCTGGCCCCCGTCGTGGGATCTGCACTGGGAAATGCCAACCCGGCGATGCATGCCGACATCGACGATGTGACACATCTCGCCAACCGCCGCCGAATGGACCGCGACATCATCGACCTGACCCGAGAGGGCAAGGTGGGCGTTGCCTCGATCAAGATCGACCGCTTCGCCACGCTGATGAGCGAGCAAGGTCCCGGCGCCGGCGACGAGCTGCTCCGACAGATCGCCCTGACGGTGAGTGCCAACGTTCGCCCCGATGACGTGGCGTACCGCACGGGCGACGCCGAATTCGTCGTTCTGCTGCCAGGAGCCGACAAGAAGGAGACCGCCTGGGTCGCCGAACGAGTACGCCAGGCCATCACCGCCGTGGCCATCGCCGGGCTCGGCACCATCGAGCACCCCTCCGCATCGATCGGTGTCACCGCCGGTGACCGGGACGACCCACAGGAACTGACCGAACGGGCGCGGGCGGCAATGTTGGAGGCCGAGGAGCTCGGGGCCAACCAGGTCGTACTCGACGAAGCCGTCTGAATGTCGATGGCAACGCCACGACGCTGAACTGGGACGATCGACTCGCGGTGGCCTATGGTCCCGCAGATGGGTCTACGAGGCGCTGCACACATTGCGGGAGCATTTGAGCATCCCGGTCGTCATCTTCCCGATCTGACCGTTGCTCAGATCCACGCCCAGGTCGCAGCGGGGGCGTTGGCCGATGCCGGACTCTCCTTCGGCGACGTCGATGCGTACTATTGCGCGGGCGACGCCCCCGGATTCGGCGGTCTCTCGATGGCCGACTACCTCGGGTTGTCGTGCCGGGGGATCGACTCGACCGAGACCGGTGGGTCGTCGTACCTCATCCACGTCCAACACGCAGCCGAAGCCATTGCCGCCGGACACATCGACGTGGCGTTGATCACCTTGGCAGGCAAACCTCGCACCGGCGGCGCGGGCCCTGGCGGCAGTATCAGCCAGTCCGCTCCCGAGTCCGGTTTCGAGAACCAGTTCGGGCTCAACGTCGTGGCCGGTTACGCACTGGCCGCCCAGCGACACATGTACGAGTTCGGTACGACCAGCGCCCAGCTGGCCGAGATCAAGGTGGCGGCCTCCCAGCACGCCTCCCACAACCCCCACGCATTCCTTCCCGACGCAGTCACGATCGAGGAGGTACTCGAGTCCCCGATGATCGCCCGCCCCTTGCATCGACTCGATTCCTGCGTCATCACCGACGGCGGGGGCGCTCTCGTCGTCGTGAGCGCCGAGATCGCCGCATCGCTCCCTCGTCACACCATTCCGGTGCTCGGCACGGGCGTCGCAGTGAAACACAGCACCTCCGGACGCATCGACCTCAGCCACACGGGCGCCTCGGTCTCGGGGCCTGCTGCCTTCGCCGAGGCCGGGCTCACACCGGCCGACATCGACTATGCGTCGATTTACGACAGCTTCACCATCACCGTGCTCATCACGCTCGAAGACCTCGGCTTCTGTGCCAAGGGCGAGGGCGGGCGCTTCGTCGCCGACGGTGGACTGCTCGCCCCGTTCGGGAAGCTGCCGTTCAACACCGACGGCGGCGGCCTGTGCAACAACCATCC
Organism: Acidimicrobiales bacterium; assembly: GCA_024641625.1. Classification (GTDB taxonomy): domain Bacteria; phylum Actinomycetota; class Acidimicrobiia; order Acidimicrobiales; family SZUA-35; genus JAHECQ01. The sequence goes on from JAHECQ010000192.1 coordinate 2,932, forward strand.
GGCCAACCGGGGCGGCATCACCAAGGTGATCGAAGCCGTGCGTCAGCTCCGGGGCGAAGCCGCACCGGCGGTGCAGGTGCCCGACTGCGAACTGGCGCTCGCCCATGGCACCGGCGGGAGCCTCGCCACCCGTATGGGCAGCGCGACCCTCATTCTCGGACGAGAGATCTGAGAGGCGCCGACATGATCGATCACCAAACACCCACCCTGGCGAAAGGCGAACGGCGATGAGCTCGCTTCCCACCCACAACCCGCCGGTCTCCTCCGACAGTCTTCCCTTCTGGGAAGGAACGAATGATGACCGTCTGGTACTGCCGCGCTGCAACGCCTGCAACGAGGTCATCTGGTATCCGCGACATTTCTGCCCGAAGTGCGGCGCCGACGATGTCAGCTGGTTCGAGGCGTCGGGCAGCGGGACGATCTACAGCTTCACGGTCGTCGAACGAGCTCAGGGCCGCTGGGGCGAGCAGTGCCCCTATGTCCTGGCCTACGTCGAACTGGCCGAAGGCCCTCGGGTCCTCACCAACATCATCGACAGCGATCCCGATGCTCTTGCCATCGGCACGGCGGTCACCGCCAGCTTCGACCATGCCGAGGACGGGCGGGGCGTGCTGCGCTTCACCGCGGTCTAGCCGTTGTCGCCGCATCGCCGGCCTCACCGACCACGCTCAATCGAGCGCATCCGCCGGTTCGTCGAAGGGGCCGGCGGTGGCCAGCCAGCCCAGATGCTCGTCGGCGTCGAATCGCCACCAGCCTCCCTGTTGGTCGACTCGTAGTTGGCGGTGACCAACCGTCAAGGTGTTGCCGGCTCGACGGGCACCCGGCAACGCCTCTTGCCCAGCCGCCAGGACTTCGTCGTCGGCCTCCCACCGTTCGTCGTGCACCCGCAGAGCCCGCTCGCCCCCGAGGCGCCACGCGACCGCTCGACGTTCGAGGTCCTCGGGTCGAATTCCACCGGTCGCCGCAAGATGGCCGGAACGTTCCGGTGACGACGCAGCGCGACGAACCAGATCGACATCGATGCTCTGGTGGAGTCCGCTCGTGGCCTCGCCGTTGAGCAGGGCCAACGCCCGGGCCGCCCCATCGGCCACGAGCTCGGCCAGGTCGGCGAGATCGATCCCGGAGTCGAGTGGTGGTGCCAGCGGAAGGATCGGCGGTCTCGCCGGCCGCCACGGCGTGGGCAGCGGACGGGGCGCGGGCTCGGGGTGACGACGAGGTTCACCCTCGACCCCGAGATCGGCACCTCGGGGTTGATGCGAGACCGGACCGGCGGACGCCACCAGGCCGCGAGCGAGGCGAAGCGGTTCCACCAGTTCCTGACGACTCCGCCGGCGGAGCAACAGCAACACGTTCGGATCACGCTCGATCACATCGGTGAGGGCGAACAGCACGGCCCAGACATGCTGACACGGTTCATCCCAGCTCTCACACGAGCAGGTGAAGCTGATTTCGGACGCTCCAGGCAGGAGCTGCGATCGATCGCGCTCGTTCGGAACGCCGAGGAGGCCGTCGAGTTCGAAGGGCAGATCGCCGGTCAGCACCGCGGCGGCGACCGCCGGGCGGTTGGCGACCCGAGCGATGAGCTCGGCCCACGTGGCGTCGTCGAGGCGCGCCAGTGCGACCGTCGCCGTGGCATCCACTCGCTTGTCGACGAACCGGGCCGTGACCGATCCCGGCTCGAGCTCGAGCCGGGGTCTGGCCTTGCGGGCCAGCGTTCGACCGGCACCGAGCTGCGACGGGTCGAGGGTGAGCTCGAGAAGGCGATCGCGCCATGACGATGACCAGCTCATGGCCCGATCTCCAGCTTCACGAGGTCCTCCAGCTGCCGGTCATCGAGCGAGGCGATCCAGCTCTCGCCCGAGGTGACCACGCGATCAGCCAAGCGACGTTTGTGCGCCAGGAGCTCGGCAACCCGATCCTCGACGGTTCCCTCGGTGATGATGCGATGAACCGTGACCACCTTGTCCTGGCCGATGCGATGCGCTCGATCGGTTGCCTGATCCTCCACCGCCGGGTTCCACCAGCGGTCATAGTGCACCACCTGGGTTGCCCGAGTGAGGTTGAGGCCGGTGCCCGCGGCTTTGAGCGACAGCACCAACACCGGCAGCTCCCCGGACTGGAACCTATCGACCAGCACCGAACGAGCGGGGATCGGCAACCCGCCATGCAACAGCTCGACCTCGACACCCCGGTCCCTGAGGTGACGGACCAACAAGTCCCCCATGGTCACGTATTGGGAGAACACCAAGGTCGATTCACCGGAGCGACGGGCATTGTCGAGCAGATGGTCCAGCGCGTCGAGTTTCCCGGACCGACCGGCCAGAGGTGCCACTTCGCCCAGGTACTGCGCCGGATGGTTGGTGATCTGCTTGAGCGAGGTGAGCAGCTTGAGCACCATGCCGTGCCGCTTCGCCCCGTCGGACAGCTGCACCAGCCGGAGCATCTCGCGGACGGTCGCATGATAGAGCGTCACCTGCTCCGGGCTGAGGGGAACGACGACGTCGTGTTCGGTCTTGGGTGGCAACTCCGGCGCGATGGTCGGGTCGGACTTGACCCGGCGCAGCAGGAACGGCTCGAGTAGCCGACCCAGGGACTCGGCGGCTTGCAGATTGTCGTCGCGCTCGATGGGAACGGCCACCCGGCGCCGGAAGTTGTCGAGGCTGCCGAGCAATCCGGGCACCGCCCAATCGATGATCGACCACAGCTCGGTGAGCCGGTTCTCGACCGGAGTGCCCGACAGGGCGATCCTCGACCCGGCGGGCACCTTGCGCAGCGCACGGGCGGTGCGAGAGCGAGGATTCTTGGCATGTTGTGCCTCATCGGCGATGCACAGGTCCCAGTCGATCTCGGCCAGATTGTCGACCTCGGTCCGCAGGACCCCATAGGTGGTGATCACCATCTCGTTGGGCGCCAGGTCCTCGAGAGAGCGGTCAGATCCGTGATAACGACGAACCACCGCCCCCGGGATGAACTTCGCCGCCTCCCGCTGCCAATTGGCCACGAGCGAGGTGGGGCATACCACCAGGGTCCGTCCCTGGCGCAGCTGGTGCAACGCAAGCACCTGCAGGGTCTTGCCCAATCCCATGTCGTCGGCCAGACAGCCACCGAGACCGAGTTCCACCAGACCGGCCATCCACGCAAGACCCCGCCGTTGATACGGCCGCAGCTCGGCCACCAGACCCGGCGGGTCGGGGACCTCCTGACCCCCCGCCAGATCGGTCAGACGATCGACCAGGGCGGCTACTGCGCCTTCGGCCCGCACGTCGATCGCGGTGGTGTCCAGCGCCTCCGGGGAGCCGTCGATGCTCTGACCGAACAGTTCATCCAGTTCCAGGGGGTTCCCGAGCAACGCACCCAGTGCTTCGCCTGCGGTGAGACATGGCGGACGGGCCAGCAGATCACGACGGGACCGGGCCGACAGACGCACCCAGCGCCCGCGGACGGGAACGATGGAACGTTTCGCCTGGGACAAGGCCTCGAGCTCATCCTTGCTCAACGCAATGCCGTCGAGCAGGAACTCCCAATCGACCTGGACGAGGCTGTCGAAGCCCACCACCGTGCCCAACGAGTCGCCGGGAGCGCTCGTGCCGACCACCAGTCGCCGTTCGACATCGGAGGTCACCAGCTCGGCCGACCAACGGACGTCGATCCCTGCAGCCGCGAGATCGTCGACCGAGTCGAGGAAACGGTCGAGGTCGGCGTCACCGAGCGCCAGTTCGCGCGGGCGCTCGGCCTCGAGCGCCGGTGCCAGCACCGGGCAGATCTCCGAGGCCTGACGAAGCGCGCTGAGGAAGTCGAGATCGACCTGGTCGCCGAACTTGGCCAGCACGTCGTCGTCGACCCGCCAGAGATCCGCCGCCGAGATTCGCAACGAGGGGTCGCGCGTCGGTCGCAAGCCGAACTCGACACGCCACTGCTGCGCGGTGCCCTCGTCGGCACTCGCCGAGGTGAATCCGGGGGGAGCCGCCCCATCGAGTGGCGGGAGCACGAGCAAGGCCAGATGAGCCGACCGACACAGCCGACCGGCGACGTCGGTGACCCAGGGTCGCAGCTGTCGCACTCGTGTGGGCTGCAGGTCGGCGAACACCGGGCTCGACGCGAGCCGGGAGGAAGCGGGAGCCCGAAGCAGGCGATCGGCAACGGCGTCCCAACAGGCGCGGATGGCAAACTCGGGATCTGTCGGCACAAGCCGGAGCGGAGCATCCGCCGCCGGCGCGGCGTAGGCGATCGAGGGCAACGATCGGGCCAAGGCCTCGACGTGGGCGAGCTGCTGACCATCGAGTGGGTCGACCCGCCAGGTGTCCCACCCCTCGGGGCTCACCCAGGGGAGCACTCGGCCCTGGGCGACAAGCGTGAGACCGGCTCGCACGATCGCGGCCCACCGCTTGACCGAGTCGGTGACCGGAGCCGATGACGGGAGCGCGGCGAAGAGCTCGATGGCGTCACGCAACACCAATCGCGCCACGGTGACCCGACGACGACCGGCAGCGGGGGTGATGAGCTCGACCTCACCGTACTTCCAGGCCTCGGGAGCCAGGAGTTGCGGGACTCCGGATTGCCG
>JAHECQ010000193.1 GCA_024641625.1 Acidimicrobiales bacterium
GACGGCAGCCATGCCGGGGGTGTTCGTCCTCGCCGGTGAGCCGCTGACCAACACGATCGCGCCGTCCTCACTCATGTGCTCGGTCCCGAAGCGCACCACGTTGGCGTAGCCCCAGAGCTTGTCGAAGGAGCTCGCGAAACCGTCCATGTCCATGTTCATGAACGGGCCGACGGCCCGGGTCCCGCCGGTGGCCGCGCTGACCAGAATATCGAAGGGCGCGACCGACGCGAAGAGGGCCTGGAGGCCCTCGCGATCGAGCACGTCACAGGCCCGTAGGGTGACCCCTGGGGGCATCTCGCCCGCCTTGTCCGGGTTGCGGCTGACCGCAATGACCTCGGCACCCTGCGCGGCGAGCTGTTTCGCGGTCGCTTGGCCAATGCCCGATGTCCCACCGAGAACAACCGCCTTCTTGCCAGCAACGTTCATCGCTTTCCCCTTTGGTCGGCCACGAACGGTAGTTGCCCCTCGTCCCGCAATCCGCATCGCTTTCGATTCCTGACAAGCGCACCGGTCATGCCTTGACGACTACCTCGGTGCCCGGTAGCGCCCGTAGATCGATCATCGCCCTGAATCCGTCGTCCGGTGGTTGGTGCGCGAGGGCCCCTGCCCGATCTCGATAGGACAATTCTGCGAGACCCAGGAGATGCTCGCCGGTTGTACGTTCGGCAACGTTGATCACGTAGCGCACCCCTCCGTTGGCCACGAACTGTTCCCGGAAGTTCGGCACATGCACCTCGAGCCAGTGCCGGCGGACCTCGTCGGCGTCTTGCTCGGGCCGAGCGGATACCAGGAACGTGAGTTTGAACGCGGCCTCGCGTTCCGCCTTCGTCGCCGGGGAACCCTTCGGCCCGGCGACGGCGATGTGCTCGGTGACCCGCATCCAGGTGTTCGGCAGTTGGACCAGGTCCGCCCAGCCATCGTTCGCCGCTGCGGCCGGGATGTTCCCGCCGGTCACTCTGCGGGCTTGCTCGGGATCGATGTAGCCAAGCTCGGCCATACCGTCGTAGGGCGTCTTGCCGTTACGGGGATCGAAGAAGGTCAATGTGTAGCGGTCGGGCTTCATGTGCTCCAGCACGTTCGCGGCGTGCACGCCACGCCAGTACTCGAGCAAGGCCTGCTGCGTCACCCCCTCCCGCCGTCGAGCGATCGTGAACGTCTTCACCCCGGGTGCCATACCCACAACACTTCCACAGATCACTCGCTCCCCGGCGGGTCGAACTCGTGACACCGACCTGACGGGTCCGGTCTAGCGGCCGCGATCCAAGGTGGTGGAGGCGAGGCGGGCGGGGCCTCCCGACAAGCCGGCCGGAGCGCCGTCGGCGCGCCAGCATGCAGCCCCGTGTCGCAGGTCATCGTCGTCGATGAGCACGCCGTTCATGCCGCCCGCGACTTTGTCGACCACTTCCACCCGGTGTCCGAGTCGCTGGAGACCGGCGACCAGTTCGGGGAGGTTCGGGAACGTATCCTCGACGAGCACCGGTGAGCCCATCCCCATGGTCCACACGCGGGGTGCCTCCACCGCCTGCTGAAGGCTCATTCCGTGGTCGATGACGTTCAGGATGGCTTGGGTGACTGCGGCGAAGATGCGGTTCCCGCCAGGAGTCCCGAGCGCAAACCAGGGCCTGCCGTCGCGTTCGACGATGGTGGGCGTCATCGAGGACAGAACCCGCTTTCCCGGAGCGATCGAATTGGTGCGTTCGGGCACGGGGTCCATCAGTGACATGCAGTTGTTCAGCATCATGCCGGTACCGGTGACCATGGTGCGCGCGCCGAAGAGTGCGTTGATGGTTTGTGTGGTCGAGACGATGGCGCCGTTGTCGTCCACCACCGTCAGATGGGTGGTGCAGGAACCCTCGCCGTCGGTGCGGGGGGCGACGCCGGCGGAGAAGTCGGTCGCCCGGCCCGGCGAGATGTCGGGTCGTCGGGCGTCCGCGTACTCCTTGGAGGTCAGCCAGGTCACCGGCACCGAGACGCTCTCGGGGTCGGCCAGGTACTCGGTGCGATCGGCGAACGCCAGCTTGAGCGCCTCGATGAAGTGGTGGACGGCGGCGAGGGAGCCGAAGCCCATCTCGGCGACGTCGAAGCCCTCCAGCAGGTTGAGGATCTGCACGACGTGGGTCCCGCCCGAGGAGGCCGGCGGCATCGAGATGACACCGCAGCCCCGATAGGAGCCCCGCACCGGCTCGCGTCGGTGGGTGCGGTAGGCGGCGAGGTCGTGCTTCGTGATCCACGGGCCCCCACCGACATCGCGATCGGCCAGGCCACGCACGGAGGTTGTGAGATCGGCCCGCTCCATCTCGGCCACCAGCAGATCGCCCAGTTCGCCGTGGTAGAGGGCATCGGCGCCGACTTCGGCGATGATCCGAAGGGTGCGGGCGTAGTCGAGTTGGTGCACCCGGCCACCTGGACCAAGGCCGCGGCCCGGACCGCCCGGGTACCAGACCGCCGCTGCGGCCGGATGATGGGCAAGCTCGGGCGACTCGGCGATCGCCTGGGCGAGGTACGGGGAGACGACGAAGCCGTCCTCGGCGTAGCGGACTGCCGGGGCGACGGCCCGAGAAAGGGGCACGGTGCCGTGGGTGCTCAGCAGTTCACACCAGCCGGCGAGAGCTCCCGGAACGGTGGCGGCGAGGTGGCCGACCATGTTGCGGTTGGCCACGGTTTCGTGCTCGAGGCTTCCGGCGACAGGCGCGAACATGTCGGGCCGGGCCGCGCCGGGCACGGTGCCGTAGTTGTCGAGGGTCGTCACTTCGCCGGCCGCGGTCCGGTACACGAAGAAGCCGGATCCGGTGACCCCCACCATCATCGGTTCCACCACGGTCAGCGCGAAGAGGGCGGTGACCGCCGCATCCACCGCGTTGCCGCCGTCGGCCATCACCTCCAGTGCGGCGGCGGAGGCGAGCGGATGGTTGGTGGCGACCACCGCCCGGCTGGCGATGACCGGCTGCTTGAAGGTGTGGGCAATACCGGACGGCACGGACATGCCCACACAGTATGTGATCCGCCCGATGTGATCCGCCCGCGACCACGCATTGCCGGGTAGGGCTCGTTGCCCAGCGGGTTCCGTTGGTTGGGTCAGTGTTGGTTGGGTCAGTGTTGGTTGGGTCAGTGTTGATCAGGGCAGTGATTATCGGGGCACTGTGATAAGCAGGACGCGCCGAGGCGCTCGATGGCTTCACGAGGAGGATGCATCATGGACCTGACTGCGATTGCGTGGGGATACGTGCTGGTCGAGGGGCCGCGCACCGACGCCGAGAACAACCTCTACTTCACCGACGCGATGGGTGGTGGCGTCTACCGCCGATCCCCGAGCGGCGAGATCGATACGCTCGTCGCCCGTCGAAAGATGGTCGGCGGCCTCGTCCTGCACCGCGACGGCGGGTTCGTGATGACCGGGCCCGATGTCGTCCACTGGCGCGATGGGGAGACCCGCATGTTGCTGTCGAAGGAGGGTGTCGCGTCGTTCAACGATTGTCACACCGACGAAGCGGGGGCCGTCTACGTCGGCTCGATCCGCTCCGATCTGAGCGACCTCAAGGCGGCCAAGACGCCGGGGGAGTGCTATCGCATCAACGTGGATGGCTCGACCGATGAGCTCTACGGCGGCATCGAGGTGAGCAACGGCATCGGCTTCTCACCGGACGGGTCGACGCTCTTCCACGTGGACAGCACGGCCAAGGGCGTCATCACCCACGACGTGGACGCCACCGGCGCAGTCTCCAACCGTCGCCTGATCGGCCGCTCCGCGTTCGAACGCGGCATCCCCGACGGTATGTGCGTGGACGCCGATGGCAACCTGTGGGTGGCTCACGTCGGCGGGCGACGAGTGGTGAAGCTTTCGCCGGACGGCATCGAGCTCGATGAGATCGCGGTGCCGGCCAAGGCGGTCACGAGCGTGGCGTTCGGGGGGCCCGACATGGCGGACATGTACATCGTCACTGCGGACAACCTCGACCACCCGGAGCGGGCGGGAACGATCTTTCACACCCGCCCCGGCGTCGCCGGCACGCCGACGCCCCTTGCTGCTGTGTGATCTCGCTGCTGTGGCACCCGGCGTGCAACGATGCCCCATGAGTATCGACGTCTCCAATGGTCCGCTCACCGGCATCACCGTCGTCGACATGACCGTCGCCGTGCAGGGCCCGCATGCGGCGGCCTTCCTGTCGGACATGGGCGCCGACGTGGTGAAGGTCGAGCGGCCGGGCGGCGAGCTGAATCGCTACGTCCGTCATCCGGGGTTCAACGCGTCCGCTGAGGGGATGGGCACACAGTTCGTGGCCATGAACCGTGGCAAACGCGGCATCGCGATCGATGCTCACAGCGACCTGGGGCGGAGCGTGCTGCACAAGCTCGTCGCCGGCGCCGATGTGTTCGTGACCAACTACCGTCGTGAGGCACTGGAGCGAATGCGTCTCGGTTACGAGGAGCTGTCGGTATTGAATCCTCGACTTGTGTACGCCCGGGTGTCGGGGTTCGGGCCACTCGGCCCCGACGCCGACAAGGCCATGCTCGATGGGGCCGCTCAGGCCCGTAGCGGCGTCGCGGCGATCTCCGGCCCTTCTGACGGGCCGCCGATGCCGCCCGGCGCAGCGCTGGCCGATCACACCGGCTCGATGCAGTTGGCGCTGGGCGTGATGACCGCGTTGTTCGCTCGGGAGCGGACCGGACGGGGTCAGGAGGTCAACACCTCCTCGCTCGGGGCGATGATGTGGGCCCAAGCGTGGGAGATCGCGTTGACCGGCATGGCCAGTGAGCCGATCGCCCGGGCCGGACAGCACAACCCGAGCATCTTGTGTCCATACGGCGTGTACGAGACGAGCGATGGCGGCGCGTTTCTGTTCGCGGTGGCGATGAGCGACGAATCGTGGGACGACTTCTGGGTCTTCGCCGGGCAACCCGAGATGGTGCTCGACGCTCGTTGGAGCACCGCAGCGAAGCGCATCGGAGCCCGGGGCTCTCTCGACGGCGTCGAGGAGATCAGGGCGCAGATGCGGGTGGCGTTCGCGTCGAGGACAACGGCGGAGTGGGAGGCATTCCTGGCCGGCCAACCCGAGATCATCTACGAACGGGTGCAGAGCTACGGCGAGTTGCGCGACGATCCCCAGGTCGTGGCCAACGGTTATCTGGCCGAGGTGGACGTGCCAGGATTCGGCACGGCGAACGTCGTCAGCAACGTCGTGCAGCTGAGCGACACACCCGGTCGTGGTGTACGACGTGCACCGCCGCTCCTGGGGGAACACACTGCGGAGGTCATGGCCGAGCTGGGCTTCGGCCCCGACGAGATCGACCAGGTCCTTCAGTCCTGCCACGGCAGCGCTGATGCTGTGATCGCAGCCATCACCGACGACTGACGGTGTCCTCGTCAGTGTGGAGAACCCGGTAGGGCCGCGTGAGCGGGGAGCCGCATGTTCCCCAGCCGGCATGACTCCGCGACGACGCTGCGTTGCCGACGGCGTCGGGCCCGGTGACCGACAGGCGCTATGACCCTGGTTCTCGAGGCGCTTGCAGTACCGCTGTCGTGATGAGATGTGGGGGGGGGATCGCCCTTCGTCGACTCGACTTCGTTCATGTTTCGAACTTGGGCCGTCCCTGGATCGGTTGGCTCAGCCGGCCACGTGACGCAGCATCGTCAGCGGATGTCACCCGCTAGCGGTGCCCCCGACGTCTGTACGGGAAGTGGAACCCATCCGCCGACTTCTCGTCGCGGAATGCAGACCGCGCCGGACGAGATGAGTGGGGTCGGACGAGATGAGTGGGGTCGGACGAGATGAGTGACTGCGACAGCGTGCCCAAGAATCCCGGACCGCTCCGACCCTTCGACGCAATGGGAGTCGAGGTGTTGGAACGGTTCCGTGTGCTGGTTGTCGCCGGTGTCGCGGTGGGCGTGCTGGTTGCCGGTGTTGGGAGTCGGCTGGCGATGTTCGTGTTGCGACTGACCTCGTCGGAGTCCGTCGTCGGTGTCACCAGCGACGACGGGTTCACGATCGGTCGCGTGACCTTGTTCGGTACCTACAACTTGCTGTTGTTGGGCGCAGCCGTGGGGATCATCGGCGCGGGCGCCTATCGGGCGGTCGCCCCCTGGTTGTTGGGTCCCGGTTGGTTTCGTCGTTTCACGGTTGCTGCCGCGTCGGGAGCGGTGGTCGGCTCGATGCTGGTACACGCCGATGGCATCGACTTTCAGCTCCTCGGTCCACTGTGGTTGGCCATCGGGTTGTTCGTGGCGCTGCCCGCAGTCTTCGCAGTTGCCATGGGCGTGGTGGTCGATCGCGTCGCGTCTTCGGACTCGTGGACCAACCAGGGCCGACGTCGCTGGGTCGTGCCGTTGGTCTTCCTCGGCTGCTTTCCGCCGGTCCTCTTCGTCGCGGTGCCGGCAGTGCTCGTCCTCGCTGTCTGGGTGCCGATCCAGCGCTCCCTCTCACGAGGCGACGGCGTGCCGCTGGGGTTGCGGGTGGCGGTGCGGGCGGTGTGGTTGGTCATCGCGATCGCCGGACTCGTTGCCCTTGTCGGTGATATCGGCGATCTCGCATGACGTCCACCTGCCCGGAGCCCGATACACCGCGTTGGGTGTCGCGCCTGGAGCGTCGATTGCGGAAGTCCGGGAGGCAGTTCGCCAACGGATGCCGGCGCTGCATCCCGATCTGTCGGCGCAACGATCACCCGCGCCGACCTGGACTGAAACATCCGGGCGTTCGGGCTCGCGGATCATCGACCGGGCGACGCGTACTCGAAGCGATCACGGCATGAGAGAAACCACGGTGCCCCGGGCGATGACGGCCATCAACACGGCATCGGGATCGGCCAGTGCGGCTAGGTTGGCGATGGGGTCGGCATCGACCACCACCAGATCGGCCAGGGCGCCTGGGCTCACCACGCCGATCCGACCCTGCATGCGGCACAGGTCGACGTTGGTCACGTACATCGAGCGAAGGACATCGACGGCCGGCTCGAGTTCCGCCCTGATGGCGAATTCCTCGTTCTGGCGGTACTGCGCCTCTCCCAGGAGGTCAGTGCCGAACCCAAGCTCGACCCCGGCGGCTTTTGCCACCTCGATCGACCGCTGCCCGGCCGCGAACACGCCGCGGTTCTTGGCCAGGTTGGCCTCGGGTAGCCCCACCTTGGCCCCCATGTCCTCCATCGCTCGGTAGGTCACGAGTGTCGGCACCATCCGGACGCCCAGGGAGCTCATCAGGTTCGCCGTGGCGTCATCGACCATGTTGCCGTGCTCGATGCACCGAACTCCGCCTTCAACCGCCATGGTGATCGCCTCCGGGGTGTAGGCGTGAGAGGTGACGTAGGTGTGGCGGTGGTCGGCCTCGGTGGTGATGGCCCGAACCTCCTCGGGCGTGTACTGCACCGCGTCGAATGGGTCCGACGGTGATGCCACGCCGCCCGAACTCATGATCTTCAGGAAATCAGAGCCCTCTCGCAGTTCGTGTCGCGCTGCTTTGCGGCAGGCGTCGGGTCCATCGGCGATGTG
>JAHECQ010000194.1 GCA_024641625.1 Acidimicrobiales bacterium
TTCGTCGGCCACAAGGGTGAGACCATCGGTAACCGGAATCGACACAGTGCGCATCATCGGATGGTATGCCCCAATCCTTCGAGAGACTAAATGGTTTGCCCAAAGACGGAGCAGTCACCTCCCGGCATCCCGGGTCACACCGTCCCCGGTGCCAGAACGTCAGCCACATCGATCGATCTTGCGAGTACCGCGCCGCAAGCGCGCTGCTCCGCGGACGATCGAATGGATGTAGGGGGACAAGATCGACGTCGCGCTCCTCGTCCCGCTTCGACCCGTATGTCACCGCTCCGTGAGCCTGGGCGCACGCCAAATCGCTGATCCTCGTGGGTGGCCTCAGGCCGGCGCGTTCTGTTCGACGTAGGCCAGGATTTCGTCGGTGCCCCGATGCCATCCAGGCTGCAAGATGAGCCGGTCGACGCCGAGTTCGGAGTATGCCTCGAGGTCGCCAGGGGCCAGCCGACGGGCCGGCGTGACGCTGATCTCGAGTGGGCCGAGTTCGGCCGGTCGGTCGAACTGGTCGGACATCTGCCGAAGGCGAGTCACGTCGGAGGCCGCGGTTTCCGGGTCGCGCATGAACCCATACCAGCCGTGGGCCACCTCGATCGCTCGTTGTGCCGCCCGGTCGCTGTGACCGCCCACCACCGTGTGGATCGAGGCCTGCACCGGCTTCGGGTTGGCGGTCACACTCGAAAACGTCACGAACTCGCCGTCGAAGCTCACTGCATCGCCGGTCCACAGCGCCCGCATGGCCGCCAGATACTCGTCGGAACGCTCACCGCGCCGGGACATCGGAGTGGAGCACGCCGTCATCTCCGGTTCCAGGTAACCCACCCCCAGCCCGAAGATGAGCCGACCCCCGGAGAGGTAGTCGAGCGACGCGAGGCTCTTGGCCAACACCGCCGGCTGACGTTGGGGAAGGATGATGATCCCACTGCCCAACTTGATCCTCGACGTGGCCGCGGCAATGAACGAGAGCGCGACCGCCGTGTCGACCATGTTGGTCTGCGGCGGTGCGGGCGAGGGCGGAGCCTGCGGGTCGGGAAGCACGATGTGTTCACCGGTCCAGACCGATTCGTAGCCGGCTGCTTCGGCCGCTTGGGCAATGCGGATCATGGCGGAGGGCTCACCGGCCCCGCCCATGTTGATGCCGAACAGGGCAAACGCCGGTGTCGATGAGCTGCCGTCGATGGTCACGGTTCGACGCTACTGCCGCAGGACCGCAGTGGCGATTTCGTCGATGCTGCGACCGCTCGACTCGATGACGACGCCGTACTGGTTCGCGGCCGCCTCGACGCTGATGACGCCGTCGCGAACGTCCCTCAGCACGAGCTCGGGCTCGCGTTCGAAGGCATTGCCCCAGCCACCACCGCCGGGTGTGTGGGCCAACATCCGAGCCGCTCCCATTCGGCGAACGCCGTACTTCGGGGGGACGAAGGTCTGACCATCGCTCACGGTGTCGACCGGGGTGATCCACTCCTCGCCCGCTCGGCCCTCCACGCCTCCGAGCACTCCGTAGCCCGAAGGCGTGTCCAGTCCCTCGGCTCGAAACGACCAGGCTGCGGGACGGAGCACGTCGGCCTCGTAGATCACCCCGCTGCCACCGCGGCGTTTGCCCGCACCGGCGGCATCGGTTCGGAACTCCCAGCGCCGGTAGCGCACCGGAAAGTTCTGTTCGTGGAATTCGAGATTGGCGATGTCGAGCCCACCGAGCGAGATGAGGTGCCCCATTTGAGGGAATCCGTCACGCTCGGCCGTGGCGCCCGGCGTCCCCATGGCGTGCCAGTGATACATGACCCAGGTGGTGCCGTCATCGTTCGTCCCCGTGACGTGCCCATGACAGGTCTTGGACCATCCCGCGAGGGCCCGAGTCGGATCGGCCTGCGCCAACGCCTTCCAGGTCGCGTGGACGATCTCGTGGGCGACGAACACGGTGTTCATCGTCATGGGCGCCGGGGGCAGCGCATTCACGATGGTGCCCGGCGGCGCGATGATTCGACAAGCCCGATAGGTGCCCTCGTTGCGGGGGATGGCGGGATCGAAGAAGGAGGAGATGGCGAGATACGCCGCCGAATAGGTGTTGGCCAGCGACGAGTTCTTGAACCCACGCATCTGTGGGTCGGAATCGCTGAAGTCGAGCACCATTTCGTCGCCCGTCACCGTGAGCCGAAGTCGGATCCAGGTGTCCTTCGGACCGAAACAGTCGTTGTCCGAGAGGTCGGCTCCCTCGTAGACCCCGTCGGGTAGCGCCCGAATCGCCTCCCGCATCCGCCGATCGGCATGGTCGAGGATGCCGGCCAGGTGGGCAAAGTAGCCTGCCTCGCCGAGTTCGGCGGCCAGCGCAATCACCCGTTCGGCACCGATCTGCGTGGAGCCGACCATGGCCAGCAGGTCGCCATCGAGCAGCTCGGGAGTTCTCGAGTTCAGCAGCAGCAGTTGCCAGAGATCCTCCCGCACCTCCCCCTGGTCGTAGAGCTTCATCACCGGGAGTCGAATGCCTTCCTGCCAAATCTCGGTGGCCTCCGGATTGTAGGTCCCGGCCAACCCTCCACCGATATCGGACTGGTGTGCCCGATTGCAGCAGAACCCCGCCAGAGTGCCCGACGGCAGGAAGATCGGCCGACCGATCACCCAGTCGGGCAGGTGATTGCCGCCGGCAACGTATGGATCCGAGAGCAGGAAGATGTCGCCGGGTCGAATGCGCCCACCCCACTTCTCGAGGATCGCTCTGGAGGCGAAGCCACCGCCGCCGGTATGAATCGGGATGCCGTCGGCATTGGCGATGAGTGTTCCGGCGGGGTCGGTGACGAAGCAGGAGAAGTCGTGGCTCTGGCTGAAGATCGTCGAGCGCGCCGTCCTCGTCATGACCCAGCCCATGTGGCGACTGATCTGGTCCAGTCGGTTCTGCATCAAGGACAGCACGACGGGATCGAGTGCTCCTTGCGGCGCGTTGCCTTCCACGCCCGGATTCTGGGTCCCCACGCTCGACGGTACGGCGCACTCGCCCGAGGCGGCTTCGAGGTCATCCGGGGCTGCACCCGAGGGTCGCGCCGTGACATCCAGGACGAAGTTACCGATGTCGTCGACCCCGATGGTCGAGCCGGGGCCGACCAGGACGGTGGTGGTGTGCTCCTCGACCAACAAGGGACCATCGAGGGTCATGCCACTCTCGAGATCCGGGCCCATGAAGACCGGGGTGTCCAGCCAGCCATGCTCGCCGTGCCAGACCTTGCGCTGCTCGACCGGACGAGGCGTTGCCTCACTGCGCGCATTGATCGCGGTGGCGACCGACCCTGTCGAGGCGGTGGCGATAACGCGCGCGGAGGCGATCATGATCGTCCCGTTGAGCTGAACGTGACCATACAGCCGCTCGTACTCGCGCTCGAAGATGACGCGGATCAGGGCGGTGTCGAGCGAGCCGGCCGCAACTTCTGCGGGGTCGATGGCGACCCGTATGGACCAGAGCTGACCCGGGTGATGAAGATCCAGCTCATAGGACAGCTGCACGTCATCACCGTCGAAGCCCTCGGCCTCGAGCGCACGACTCGCCTGAGCGGCCAGATCGCCGAGGGTGCCGAGCACGCGCTCGTGCTCGATGGCGTCGAGCGAACCCCGCAGGAACCGCTGGAAGTCCTGGCGAACATCGGCATGCAACATGCCAACGGCGCACAGGGCCCCGGCCGAGCGCGGCACGTACACCCTCGAACAGCCAAGGCCGCGGGCAACCGACTCGCCGTGCATCGGACCGGCTCCGCCGGCGGCGACCAGGGTGAACCGACGCGGTGCGTGTCCCCGTTCGATCGAGATGTACTCGACTGCACCGAGCAGGTTCTGTTCGAGCAGGGCGATGATGCCCGCAGCTGCGTCCTCGACCGAGATCCCGAGCGGCTCGGCCACCCGGCGTTGGATGGCGTGACGAGCGGCCTCGAGATCGAGCTCGATCGATCCGCCGGCGTACGGACCGGGACGCAGACGACCGAGCACCAGTTGAGCGTCGGTGACCGTTGGCTCGGTGCCACCCAACCCATAGCACGCCGGTCCAGGGTTGGCCCCGGCTCCGGCGGGGCCGACGAACAACAGGCCAGCGGAGTCGACACCGGCGATGGTGCCGCCACCGGCGCCGATGGTGTGGATATCGACCGCCGGTGTGGAGACGTGATAGCCCGCGATCATCAGCTCGTCCTTGGTGGCGACCTGCCCATTGGACATCAACAGCACGTCGCAGGAAGTCCCACCGATCTCCATCGATATGAGATTGCCCTCGTCGCCTGGTGCGACGCCGGCGTGGTCGACAGCCCGTCGGTAGAGGTTGAGTGCACCAACCGCGGCCGCCGGCCCGCTCAGGAGCAGGTTCACCGGACGAGGGGCCACGACGTCGATCGACGCCGCCCCACCATTCGACTGCACCAAGAGCAACGGCTGCGGGAGACCGAGCGCTCCGAGCTGCGCCTCGAGCGAGCGGAGATACGCCACGATCCGAGGCGACAACGTGGCATTCATCACCGCCGTCGACGTGCGTTCGTACTCGCCCATCATCGGGCTGACCGCGGCCGATGCAGTGACCCACTGACCGTCCCACTCCTGTTCGATGATGTCGAGCACCTGTTGTTCGTGGTCATCGTTCACGAAGCTGTTGAACAGCGCCACGGCGATGGCCTCCACGCCTTCGCCATCGGTCTCGGTGACGAAACTCTGCAGCGCGGCGCGCACATCGGCAGCCGACAAGGGCTCGGATTCGGACCCGTCGGCATCGATTCGGCCACCCACCCCGCGCCGCAGATAGCGGGGCACGAGAACCGGAGCGTAGGGCGCTCGATGATCCCACTGGTCCTCCCGCAACCCCCGTCGAATCTCGAGCGCGTCGCGAAATCCGTTCGTGGTGATGAGGCCGACCGTGGCTCCCTTGCCTTCCAGGATGGTGTTGGTGGCAACCGTCGAGCCGTGGACGAACAGGCTGCAGTTGCTGAGCAGCCGGCGAGTGTCGAGACCGAGATCGTCGCCCAATCGGGCCAGGGCGTTCATCACACCCTGGCTCGGGTCGACCGGGACCGAGGGCACCTTCGCCACCCATGTGACACCATTTCGATCGGCGAGGACGAGGTCGGTGAAGGTTCCGCCCACGTCGACGCCGATACGCCAGGGGGACACCGGAGAGGCTGGCACAGACGCACGTTCCATGCGCTCGAACGTTAGGCGCGATGATGGGGCATGGCCTATCCAGACCTCGATTCGGTATCAGCTCGCCTCTACCAGCGCGGGCTCGCCTCCATCCCGGACGGCGTCTCGCGAAGCTTGGCCCTCATACGGCCGCACCCCATCTACGTCGAGTCGGGAGAGGGCGCGTGGGTGACCGACGTCGACGGTCGTCGGTACCTCGACGCCAACAACAACTTCACCTCGATCATCCTGGGTCATGCCGATCCCGGCATCACCCAGGCCGTTGGTCGTCAGCTCGTCAAGGGGACCGCCTTCGCCATGGGGACCGAAGCCGAGATCGAACTGGCCGAACTGTTGTGCGACCGGGTTCCATCCATCGAGCGGATCCGATTCTGCAACTCCGGCACCGAGGCCGTCATGGGGACCATCAAAGCCGCTCGGGCCTTCACCGGGCGCCCCATGATCGCCAAGATCGAGGGCGCGTATCACGGCACCTACGACCACGTCGAAACCTCCCTGGGCGCAACCCCCGGGTCCTGGGGGCCGGAGGAGGCGCCGTCGTCGGTGCTGTATGCCAGCGGCACACCCGCTTCGGTGGGCGAGGAAGTCGCGGTCATCCCGTTCAACAACTCCGGTGCCGCCCGTTCGATCATCGATCGACACGGCGAGAGATTGGCTGCGGTACTGATCGACACCATGCCCAGCCGGGTCGGTCTCCCCCTGATCGATCAGGAGTTCCTGAGCACGGTCTTTGCCACGGCACGCGCCGTCGGCGCCCTGGTGATCATGGACGAGGTCATCTCGTTTCGACTCGGACCGGCCGGCAACCAAGGCCGTCTCGAGGTGGAGCCGGATCTGACTGCACTGGCCAAGATCATCGGCGGAGGCTTCCCTGTGGGCGCAATCGCAGGACGGGCCGACGTGATGGAGGTCTATGCCTCCCAGAACGCCCAACGACCTCGACTACCGGCCGGCGGTACCTTCTCGGCGAACCCGGTGACGATGGTCGCCGGGGTGGCTTGCATGAGTCAGCTCACCGAAGCGTCGTTCCAGAGGATGGACGAGGTCGGTGATCGGGTCCGGCGAGGGATCGCCGCCGGCCTCGCCGCGCTCGGGCTCGAATGGCAGGTGACCGGGCACGGCTCGTTGTTCCGCATCCACCCGCACGCTCGACCCATCCGAAGCTACCGCCAGGCGCACCTCACCCCGGACGAGGAAGCGGTGATGGACAACCTCCAGAAACGGTTGCTCGAACGTGAGGTGTACCTCCCCGGGTACGGGCTGGGTTGCCTCAACCTGGCAACGACCGATGAGGACGCCGCGCACCTCGTCGACGCCGTCACCGACGCCGTCGGAGTGCTGCTCTAGGTCGTCGGACGCTCAACTGTTCGAGCGCCCAACCCTTCGGATGATCAGGTGGGATGATCAGGTGGGATCATCAGGCCGCCGGCGCCGGGGGCCGATAGAAGGCCGCAAGCTGACCGATTCCGCCGGCGACGCCCAAGACGAGGGCGATCGCCAGGCCTACGAACCCGTTCAACGACTCGTCGAGTCCGATGCCGGCATCGATCGACCAGTCGCCCGGGCCGAGTCCGGCAATGACCGCGGCCATCAACGCCACCATGAAGGTGTATTCCCAACCGCTCTTCACGATGAAGAACCCCGCCTTGCGGTGACTGGTGTACCCCGCGACGAGCATCACACCCACCACGCCTGCGGCGGCAAACGACGTGAGCACCCCGAGAGCGAGCATGATGCCGGTACCCATCTCGGTCAACGAGGCCAGCTGGGCATGCACCCGCCCCGGCTTCATGCCCATGCTGTCGAACCAAGCAGCGGTGCCGTCGATGCCCCCCTTGCGTTTGGCCCAGCCATGAGCAGCGAAGACGAGTCCGAAGATGACCCGGAAGGCCAGCAGGACGAAACTGAACTCGGTGGCGGTGAGATCGGCCATCGGGCTCAGACCTCGTCGACGAAACGGTTTTCGAGGGCGCCGATGCCTTCGATCTCGATGCGACAGACGTCGCCGTCCTTCAGGAACTTCGGCGGATCGAAGTACGCAGCCACGCCGGAGCAGGTACCGGTGGCGATGACGTCGCCCACCTCGAGGGTGCACACCGTACTGAGGGTCTCGATCTGGGCCCAGCAGTCGAACACCATCTTGTCGGTGGTGGTGCTCTGGCGTAGCTCGTCGTTGACGAACGTCTGGAGCGTCAGGCCGTGGGGGTCGGGCAACTCGTCGGTGGTGACCAACCACGGGCCGATCGGGCCATGACCGTCCCACGACTTGCCCAGCGTCATGGTCTGCGCCCGACGCTGCC
>JAHECQ010000195.1 GCA_024641625.1 Acidimicrobiales bacterium
GCCCATTGCGTCGGTCGGGGCTCAGGAGGGATCATCGACGGCGGTCTCGTCGTGCACGAGAACCATCGTATGGACCGCATCGTGGATCGTCGAACCGGTGCAGATCGTGGACCCTGCAGATCGTGTCCGAACTGACCTGGCCCTCCGGACGCGTGGCATAGTTGGGGTGATGGTCACGCCGGAGGAAAATCGGATGCTCACCGAGTCGGGTCCCGGTACACCGGGAGGGCACGTCCTCCGCCAGTACTGGCAGCCTGCGGCGTTGTCCGAGGAGGTCCAGGGTGATCGGCCGCTGGTGCGGGTGACCCTCTTGGGGGAGGATCTCGTCCTGTTTCGAGACGAGCAGGATCGGATCGGGCTCATCGGCCGGGCATGTCCACATCGGGGGGTCGATCTGAGTTTCGGCCGTCTCGAGGACGGTGGATTGCGCTGTCCGTTTCACGGTTGGCTGATCGACGTGAAGGGGGCCTGTCTCGAAACACCGGCCGAGCCCGCATCGAGCACGTTCTGCCGACGCATCCGCCAAGTCAGCTATCCCGTCATCGAGCGAAACGGCATTGTCTGGGCCTACCTCGGCAGTGGTGAACCTCCTCCGCTTCCCGGGTTCGACTGTCTCAGTGCACCGCCGTCGCACGTCTTCGCCTTCAAGGGGAAGTGGCACTGCAACTGGCTCCAATCCCACGAGGTCGGCATCGATCCCGCCCATGCCCAATTCCTGCACCGGGTTCTCGAGGACGACTCCCAGGAGTACGGCCAACAGTTTCGTGACCTGGTTGCCGACACCGGTGTTCCGATGACCAAGCTGATGCGTGAGGCCTCGGCGCCCGACATCATCGCCGAGTCGACGTCGTTCGGTTTCCGCATGCGGGCCACCCGCAACTTCCGCGGTGAGTTCACCCACGTACGGGTGTCCAACTGCATCTTCCCCAACGCGATCACCATTGCCATGAGTCGCGAGATGAGCATCACCCAGTGGCACGTCCCGATCGACGACACGAGCAGCTACTGGTACTCGATGTTCGTGAGCTTCGGCCAACCGGTCGATGCCGACGTCATGCGGGCCCAGCGGATCACGCAGGTTTCGCTGCCGGAGTATGCGCCAGTGGCCGGTCGGCACAACGAGTGGGGCTTCGATCCGCTCGAACAACGAACCACCACCTACACCGGGATGGGACGGGACATCAATGTGCACGATCAGTGGGCCGTCGAGTCCCAGGGAGCGCAGTACGACCGCCGCAACGAGCACTTGAGTCCTGCCGATGTCGGTATCCGCACGCACCGGCGGATGTTCCTGGCCGCCGCAGCCGATCCTTCGCCGACGAACTTGGTCGGCCGAATCCATCCCGAGGGTGGACCGAGCGCTATCGACGCCGTCACCACCGGCGGCGACTATGACGATGCGTGGCGAACACTCGATGCGGCTCGCCGATCGGCCGCGCCATGGGCGGCGCGCGCGTCCTCGGCGGCCCAGTGCGAGTCGGATCGATGATGGACGCGGCGGCGGCGGGTCGCCTGGTTCGTGACAGCGGCGTGCACAGCGTGAGGGTGGTGTTCGCCGACCAACACGGGAGTCTGAAAGGCAAGTCGATCGCCGCCTCGGAGCTACCAGCGGCGTTCGATCGGGGTATCGGGGTACCCAGTTCACTTCTCCACAAGGACACCGGGAACACCTATGCGATCCCGGTGTGGGAACCGTCGGGAAACCCGACGCTCGATGCATTCCTCGGCGCCCGGAACATCATCATGCGCCCCGACCCAGCCACGTTACGCATCCTGCCGTGGACCGACGGCACCGCCCTGGTGCTGAGCGACCTCGAGACGCTCGAAGGTCGACCCGTCCCGCTGTCGACCAGGAGCCTCTGCGCGCTGGCCGTCGCCGACCTCGCCGACCAGGGTTACGACTTCGTGGCCGGACTCGAGCTCGAATTCCACCTCTTCGGTGTCGACCCGGCCGGAGGGTTCGAGCACAGCCATCCTGGTTGGGACCATCTGGGCGAGAATCATCTCGATCGGATCGACCCGATCATCGAGCCGATCCGACGCGGGCTGGCCGCCTTCGGGTTCCCCCCGTCGAGCGTCGAGGCCGAGCTCGGCCCCAGCCAGATCGAGATGACCTTCGCTCCCGCAAGAGGGCTCGATGTTGCCGATCAGGCGGTGCTCGTTCGATCGGCCATCAAGCATCTGGCGCGTCGCCTCGGGTTTCATGCCACGTTCATGAGTCGTCCGGCCCTGCAGCGGGAAAGCTTCCCGAGCGGCTGGCATCTGCACCAGTCACTGTCCGCCCATCGAATCGCCCCGAGTCCCCAGCCAACCAGTGGCTCGACCACCGCGCCCGAAAGCGCGTTCATGCCGTCTGCAGCCGACGAGACGCTGTCGGAGATCGGCCGGCAATGGATCGCCGGTCTACTCCGACACGCGGCGGCCTCATCCATGCTGGTCACGCCGACCGTCACCGGCTACAAGCGATACCGACCCAAGGCGGTCACGCCCGATCGGGTGACATGGAGTCTCGAGCATCGGGGCGCGATGCTCCGTGTCGTCGGCGGCCCCGACGATCCAGCCACCCGGGTGGAGAACCGCGCCGGCGATCCGGCGGCCAATCCATACCTCTACGTGGCATCGCAGATCATCAGCGGCGTCGACGGGCTCGAGCAGCGGCTCACCCCTCCCCCGCCCGCCGACGATCCGTACCAGCGCGCAGCAGGCGAGTTGCTGCCGCGCAGTCTGGGACAGGCCATCGAGGCGTTCGCCGCCAGCCCGCTCTACCGTCGGGTCTGGGGCGAGGACGTCGTGGACTACTTCGCCAATCTCAAGCGCAGCGAATGGGGCCGCTTCCTGTCCGCGGTCACCGATTGGGAACAACGCGAGTACTTCGACCTCTTCTGATGCCGCCAATGAAGGAGCGCACGTCATGACCACCCAACGAACGAGCGCACCGCATCCCGCGACCGCGACACCCCCGTTGGCCACTGGTGTCGCGTGGGACGCCGAGCATCCCGGCCACCGGAGGTACTCGGTCGATCGCTATCTGAGCCAGGACATCGCCGACCGTGAGTTCTCGCAGATGTGGACCAAGGTCTGGCAACTGGCCTGTTCGACCGATCACGTTCGGAACCCCGGTGACTACTTCGAGCATCGCTGCGGGCCGCTGTCGGTCCTGATCGTTCGGGGCGACGATCACGTGTTGCGGGCCTTTCAGAACGTGTGTCGCCACCGCGGCAACCTGTTGTGTCAAGGTTCGGGCACCTCGTTGGCCGATATCACCTGCGGCTTCCACCGCTGGACCTGGAGCCTTGCGGGTGATCTCCGTCAGGTGCCGTCCCGACGCGGCTTCGGCCCGCTGCGCAACGAGGACCTCCCACTCCTGGGCGCGAGGGTCGATACCTGGGGCCCGTTGGTATTCGTGAACCTGGACGCCGAGGCGACACCACTGGCCGAGTGGCTCGAAGGTGTCCCCGATGACATCGCGTGGGCGAACCTCGACCAGTTCCACTGTGCCGTCACGACCACGACGCCCGTCAGCTGCAACTGGAAGATCGTGAGTGAGGGCTTCTCCGAGACCTACCACGTCCAGGGCCTGCACCCGGAGATGATCCGCTCGCTCGACGATGTCCACAGCGCTCAGCACGTCTGGGATCGCCATGCCGTCAGCTACCAGCTGTACGGCGTGCCCAGCCCGCGGTTGGGGGCCATCTCGGACCAGGAGGTGTGGGACTCGTTCTGCCTGACCCAGGGCAGGCGGCTGGGACTACCGGTCGACCAGACGTGTCCGATGCCAGAGCCTGCGGACGACCAGACCGCCTTCGATCTGCTGGTCGTCGCCATCCGTGCATCGGCGAGGCAGCGGAGCGTCGACCTCGACCGGTTCGATGACGATCAGATCATGCGGTTGCGTCAATACAACCTGTTCCCCAACGTCACCGTCCTGGTGACGGCCGACTCCCTCAACGTGCTCGCCTCCAAGCCGGGCGAGCTCGTCGACCGCGCCGAGCTCTTCACCCTCCACTTCGAACGGACTTCGGGCGGTGCGTCACCGACCAAACGCCCGCACGACATCACCAATCCGCTCGACGCCGAGCGCCTGGGCCTGGTCTTCAATCAGGATGTGCGGCTGATGTCGTCGATGCAGCGTGGTCTTCGCCAGCCGGGATTCACCCACACGACGGTGGGCAGCGAGGAGCGGCGGATCATCAACACGCATCGCGTCATGGACACCTACCTGACCTGAAACCGGTCCGACCTGAAACCCGTCCGACCTGAAAACCGTCTGACCGGAAACTGGATGCGGCGCGAGAGCGGCGAGCCTCACTCCGCGTCGACCGCGGCGCGGACCTCCGCCATCAGTTCGACCTGCCCCAGTAGATCGGGTCTGCACGGGATGAGGGCAATACTGCGGGCACCGGCATTGCGGTAGTCGTGCAGCTTCTCGGCGACGGCCGACACCGAACCGGTGAGGGTCCAACGCTCGACCGCTGCGTAATCGAGGTTGTACTGGCCTCGGTAGAGACGGGCCGCATCCGCCGCACAGGCGGAGCGGTCATCGCCGATGGCAACGAACGCCAGCAGCATCGGCTCGGGGGATGGCCGACCGAGCGACGTGGCGAACTGCTCGAGCTGGTCACAGCTCCGCCGAAATCCTGCAGGTGACAGCCAGACGCCGAGCCAGCCGTCGGCGAAGCGGGCCGCCCGTCGGACCGCAGCATCCGAGCGACCGCCGACCACGATCGGCGGTATGACCGACACGGCCGGCCGCAGCGGTGGTGCATGCAACGTGAGGCGAGCGCCCAGATGATCGACAGCGCGGCCCGCCAGCAGGTCGGGAAGTACCATCAGGATCTCGTCGAGACGGCCACCTCGGCCCACCACCTCGGCGCCTGCAGCTATCCATTCCGGCTCGTGTTCACCGCCTGCGCCGACGCCGACGATGATCCGACCGGGGGCCAGTTGGTCGATGGTGGCAATGGACTTGGCCAACCAGACGGGCTGCCGCATGGCCGCCAGTAACACGGCAAAGCCCAACCGGAGCCTGGTGGTGACCGCAGCGGCCGCCGCCAGCGCATTCGTGGCCTCCATGATCGGTGGGTGGAAGGCGAGATGGTCCCCCACCCAACCGGCGTCGAACCCGGCTGCCTCCACTGCCCGCACGACGTCGAGGAACGGCCACGGCTCGAGCCCGAACGGGTTGAAGTTCGGGAGCATCACTCCCCAGGGCGCCATGGGCGCTGACGGTTCGATCGTCATGGTTCGAACGTGGCCGACCGCTTCTGGAGGAAGGCTGCCACGCCTTCTCGACCGTCCGGGGTGTCGAACAGCCGGGCCACGGACGAGCGTTCGAAGGCCATCCCCTCGACCAACGTGTGCTCGCCGGCGACATCGACGCACCGCACGATCTCGACGTATGCGTTCCGCGGGCCGGCAGCCAACTCCCTGGCCAACGCAATGGCTGCATCCAGCGCGCCTTCGGGCTCGGTCAGTCTGTCGACCAATCCCAACCGATGTCCCTCGGCTCCGTCGATGCTGCGGCCGGTGAGCAGGAGATCGAGGGCGGCTCCGCGTCCGACCAGCTTCGGTAGGCGCTGGGTGCCCGCAGCCCCCGGCAGGACACCCAGCTTCACTTCGGGCACACCGAGCAGCGCCGAGGTCGAGGCGACGCGCAGCGTGCACGCCATGGCGAGCTCCAGACCACCGCCCAGAGCCATTCCCTCGATGGCGGCGATCGAGATCCACGGACCGGTGGCAGCCCGCTCGATCTGGGCCCGCAGACGATCGAGGTAGTCGACGAATCCCTCGACCGTGAGGCCGTCGAACAGAGTGAGGTCGGCCCCCGCAGCGAAGAACCGTGGCACGTCGGAGGCAATCACGATCGCTTTCACGCGGTCGTCCTCGGCGCGGTCGAAGGCCGCGGCGAGGCCGACGATGATGGGTTCACCCAGCGCATTGGCCGGTGGACGGGCAAGGGTGACGACCCCGACACCCTCGAATGAGCGGTACTGGACGACGGTGTTCATCGGTGGCTCACGACGCCGATCGCCTCACGGGCGATGATCGCCTTCATGATCTCGGGCGTGCCGTCGCCTACCTCGAGGCCGATGACGTCGTTGAGTCGCTGACTCAGCGGCAGGTCGTTGTCGAACCCCGACCACCCATGCAGGATGATGCAGGCGTGAATGGCCTCCGCGGCGGTCTTGGGTGCCAGCCATTTGGTCATGGCTGCTTCGGTGGCGTGCGGACGACCTTGATCGGCCAAGCGCAACGTCTCGTAGGCCAGCAGGCGGCTGGAGTGCACATGCGCCAGGTGCTCGGCCAGCTGAAAGGCGACTCCCTCGCGTTTGGCCAGGGGCTCACCAAAGGTGTGACGAGTCCGCACATGCTCCATCGTCTCCTCGAGCGTCTGCTGGGCGGCACCGACGCAGGCAAGACCGATGATGGCGCGGTTGAAGTCGAATGCGGCCATGGCCGCTTTGAACGCACCGCCCTCGGCGCCGACCAGGTGGTCCCCGGGAATCCGCACGTCATCGAGGAAGATCGAGCCTCGTTGGGTGAGGTGAGCGGTCGAACTGGGAGCCGCCCGGCGTGACACCCCGGGGGTGTCGAGGGGAACGCAGAACAGGCTGATGCCTCGCGCCCCGACGTCGCCGGTACGGGCGAACACTGCGCAGACATCGGCGTTGCCGGCGAAGGTGATCGACGCCTTCTCGCCGTTGAGAATCCAATCGGTGCCGTCTTGGCGCGCCCGGGTACCGATGGAGGCCGCGTCGGAGCCCGTGGCCGGCTCGGTGAGCGCAAAGCTGGCCAGCGCCTCTCCACGAACGAGCGCCGGTACCCAACGCTCGCGTACCCGTGGTGAGTCCGACTGACCGAGCAGACGTGATCCGATGGCCTGGAGCTGGAGGAAGTACGACACGTTGAAATCGCCACGAGACAGTTCCTCGGCGGCGATACCCAAGGGTACGTAGCCGCCGCCCTCACCCAGCGTGCCACCGAGCTCGGGTGAGGTCAGCAACCCGAATACGCCCAGCTCGGCGAGGTCGCGCAGCCAGTCCCGAGGGAAGGGCTCGGTTCGCCAACGCGGATACGCCGGAGCGAGGCGATCGGCGGCAAATCGACGGAGCAACGAGCGGAACTCGTCGAAGTCGGCATCGGGGCTCGTTGGCTCCCAGGTCATGGCTCACTCCCAACATCACCCGGTCGATCGACGACCGAGGCATCGCGCTGGACGAATGTAGCGTGCGCCAGCCAGCATGGCCGAGTGCGTGAACCGTTCGAACCAGATGGATCCCCCGGGCCTGCCTCCAGCGATCGTGATCCGGTGGCCGCCGGCTCCTCGACCGACGTCACCTGGATCGACGGCACGCCGAAGCTGGCCTGTGATGTGTCGGGCAGCGGACCCCCGGTGATGTTCCTGCATGGCATCGGCGGCGGTCGGGTCAACTGGGTCGAGCAGATCCGTGCGC
>JAHECQ010000196.1 GCA_024641625.1 Acidimicrobiales bacterium
CGGCCGACCCGAGCCCCGCCGGCCGACCCGAGCCCCGCCGGCCATCCCGACCCCTGCCGGCCATCCCGACCCCCGCCAACCATCACAACCGCGTGCACCTGACGACTCGTGGCGAGGTGGCCCTGCACGCGGTTGGGCGTTTTGGGCCAAACCAGCGGGCTCGGCTCAGTCGACGATCGCCACCGAGACCTCACCCAGTCCCTCGATGCGATAGGTGACCCGATCGCCAACCGCAGCGGGTTTCGGGCTGAACGCCGCACCGGTCAGCACCACGTCACCCGACCTCAATTGCCGACCTTGGGCCGCAAGGTGATTGGCCACCCAGGCCAGTCCCTCGAGCGGATGGCCCATGGCGTTGCCGGTGACACCAGTGTCGACGATCTCACCGTTCCACTCGAGCTCCACCGCCAAGTTGCCCAATCCCGAGAAGTCGAAGTCGTCCCCAACGGTGACCGCAGTCCCGAGAACGGCTCCCTCACAGGCACATCGATCAGCGATCAATCCAGCGGCCCCCAACACCGGCACCGTAGCGGCCCGGGTATCGATCACTTCGAACGACACGATCAGCTCGCCGACGAATGGGGCGATGCTCTCTCGGGTGTAGGGAGCACCCGAGGCCGGCACCTCCGAGGCGAGTCGGGCCATCACCTCGCATTCGAGCGCAGGACTCACGAAGTCGGCGGCCGACAGCTGGGCGCCCGAGGACCGCAACTGGCCGGCGTGGATCTGACCGCCGAGGGGCCGATCGATGCCGAGCATCTGCTGCAGGGCCTGCGCCCCGGCCGCGATCTTGTAGCCTCCGAGCTCGCCACGGCTCGGCTCCAACAGTCGTCGCAGCTCGTCCTGGACCCGGTACGCGTCATCGACCGACAGCTCGTCCCACGGTGCTTCGAACGGCTGGTGGGTTTCGATCTGCGAGGCGAGGGCCTCGGCCCAGGAAGAGATGGAGGTGGAGTCGGCCATGACCAGACGCTATCGCTCAACGGCGTGGCGGGCCGGCGTGGGGCACATCCACCGAGTCCGAGTTTGAGTCCGGGGCCGCGACGGGCAAGGATCAGCTCGTTCGACGAAAGGGGAAGTCATGGCTGGACGGCTCGAAGGCAAGGTCGCAGTGATCACCGGGGGTGCCCGGGGCCAGGGTGCCGAGGAGGGGAGGTTGTTCAGCACGGAGGGTGCGACGGTCGTCTTGACCGACGTGCTCGACGAACAGGGCGAGCAGACGGCCGCTCAGATCGACAACGCCACCTACCGCCACCTCGATGTTCGCAGTGAGCCCGAGTGGGAAGCGTTGATCAAGGAGGTGATGGACCAACACGGCCGGGTGGACGTGCTGGTCAACAACGCGGGGATCGACCTGGTCAAGAAGTTGGCCGCCACCAGCCTCGAGGAGTTCGAACGCGTGGTGGCCATCAACCAGACCGGCACCTTCTTGGGCATGCGCACGACCGCCAACGCCATGATCTCCGCCGAGAAGCCCTGCTCGATCATCAACATCAGCTCGGTCGCCGGCCTCGAGGGCGTGGCCAATCACGGCGCCTACTCCGGTACCAAGTTCGCCGTGACCGGCATGACCAAGGCGGCTGCAAAGGAGTGGGGCCGTTACGGGATCAGAGTGAACTCGGTGCATCCCGGCCTCATCGAGACCCCGATGACCGAGGACCTGCGTCCGTTCACCGATCCCCAGGTTCGGGCCAAGGCCGAGCGCAACATCCCGATGCAACGGATGGGTCAAGCCATCGACATCGCCAACATGGTGCTGTTCCTGGCAACCGACGAATCCAGCTACTGCACCGGCCAGGCGTTCACCGTCGACGGCGGTGTGCACCCGTAGTCGAGGTCGAATCAGCCCGTCTTGACGGCCACCTCGAGACCGCCGTCGAACGGAAGGGTCTGCGTGGTGAACCCATGCAACGGATCGTCGAGGATCTCGAACAGGCCCCCGTACAGGTCTCGACGCGCCCGAGTGTTGTCGGCCACCACCAGACCACCCACCCGGAGATGGGGTGCGACCAGTGCCAGCACGTCGCCGGCGATCGGGGCCCAGATGTCCAGCAGGAGGACATCGACTGGTTCGTGCAGATCACGGAGCGAATCGCGAATGTCCCCGAGTCGGATCTCGACGAAGGTGGCCAGGCCGGCGCGCTCGAAGTGGGTCCGGGCCACCGCAACCTTGGCCGGCTCGTTGTCGCAGGTGACGACCCGGCGCGGTCCCGACCCACCGGCCGCAGCCTCGCTGGCTGCTGTGTCCCGAATGGCAGCGGCCAGGTAGAGGGTGGACACACCGAAGGACGTCCCGGCTTCGATGATCGTCGCCGCTCCGGCGAGACGGCAGAGCGAGTAGCACAGCTCGGCCTTGTCCCGATCGAGGGCCACGAACTTGTCCCGCCAGAACGATCGGCCGGCCGACTCCGGCTCCTCGAAGCCGGTCGGTCGGGGTGCCCCGGCCCGGTAGTAGTCCTCGATGAGGGGGACTTCGGCATCGCTCCGGGCGTGGAGTTCGTCCAACAGCGCACGCAGGGCCGGATCATCGCGGAGGCTGTTCATGGCTGGGGATTGCGTCGCTGGAACATGGCGGGTTCGAAGCTGAGAACAACCACGTCGTCCTGACTGATCAGCTCGCTCACGATCTTCACCACCCCACGATCAGGCTTGCTCGTGGAGGCGATGACGTCGACCACCGTCACCCGGAGCCTCAATACGTCGCCGGGCCGCACGGGCGCCGGCCACAGGAGTCGTTCCCCGCCGCTCGATCCCATCGACGCCGGCCCCAGCAAGTCCGTCAGCAGCCGCATCATCACCGCTGCGGTGTGCCAGCCGCTGGCGATGAGTCCGCCGTACACCGTCGACGCAGCCGCCTCGGGATCGGTGTGGAAGACCTGGGGGTCGAACTCCTTGGCGAATTCGATCATCCGGTCCTGCTCCATGCGATAGATGCCGGCCTCGATCACCTCACCAACGGTCCAGTCTTCGAACCAGCGTTCCGAGATTGCCTTCGTCATCTCGCCGACGCTAGAGGCATCCGACGACCTCGACCCATCTCCGCCGCGAGTGGACGGCCCGCCGGCGGCCCGCGAGACTCCTTGCGTGCGATTCACCCCTACCGAACTGACACCGGCGGAGCTCGGGCTCCAGGCCGAGGTGCGAGACTTTCTCGCCACCGAACTGCCCAAAGGCAGCTATGAGCCTGCCCTCGGCATGGGCGCCAACCACAACAAGGAATTCTCGAAGAAGTTGGCCGCCAAAGGTTGGGTGGGCATGGCCCTCCCCCAACGCTATGGCGGTCACGATCGTTCGGCCGTCGACCGCTTCATCGTGGTCGAGGAACTCCTGAGATCGGGCGCCCCGATCGGCTATCACTGGGTGGCCGATCGACAGACGGGGTCGGTCATCAACAAGTTCGGCACCGAAGAGCAGCGTGAACGTTTCCTGCCGACCATCGCCAAAGGCGAGATCGGGTTCTCGATCGGCATGAGCGAGCCCGACAGCGGCAGCGACCTCGCCTCGGTCTCGATGCGAGCCACCCGAACCGATGGCGGCTGGATCCTCAACGGCAACAAGATCTGGACGTCGAGCGCCCACGAGAACGACTACTTCATCTGCCTCTGCCGCACCGCACCCATCGAGGACGGCAGCAAGCATCAAGGTCTCAGCCAGATGTTGATCGATCTGCAAACCGAGGGATTGCAGATCAACGGCATCCCGTTCCTCGACGGTGCCCCCGGGTTCAACGAAGTGGTCATGACCGATGTCTTCGTGCCCGACGAGAACGTGCTCGGCGAGGTGGGCATGGGCTGGGTGCAGAACACCAGCGAACTGGCCTACGAGCGAGGAGGACCCGACCGTTGGCTGTCGACCTTCGGCGTGGTCGAACAGTTCCTCGCCACGAACCGGGACACCCCGATGGGCGACCGAGCCGCCGAGGCGCTCGGCTCGATGGTGGCGCGCTACTGGGGCCTGCGGAACATGTCGCTCACCGTCGCTCGGATGATCGACGATGGCGCAGCCCCCTCGGTCGAATCCGCCCTCGTCAAGGAGATGGGCACTCGTTTCGAGCAGGACACGCTACTGAAGCTCATCCAGTTGGTCGACCTCGAACCGTCGCCCGAAGCAGCGTCGCTGTTCGAGCGCATGTTCACCGCTGCCACCCTCACCGGACCATCGTTCACCATCCGGGGTGGCACCATCGAAATTCTCCGATCGGTTGCCTCGAAGGGACTGCGATCATGACCCACGTCCAACCCATCAGTGGGCCCGATGTCGCCGTCGACGAGCTCCTCAGCGACGCCGCCACCAAGCTGTTCCGAGACACCTCGGACTTCGACACGGTGCAAGCAGCTGAGGCCGAGGGCTGGGCACCCAGCGTCTGGAACGCCGTTGCCGAGGCCGGCTTCGCCTGGATCGGCGTGCCCGAATCCGCCGGCGGTTCGGGCGGCACCCTGGCTGACGCGTGCGAGGTACTTCGCATCGCCGGCGCCCACGCCGCTCCCATCCCGCTGGCCGAGACCGGCATCATCGGCGGATGGCTGCTCGCCTGTGCCGGGCTCCCCCTCCCCGACGGTCCGATCACCGTCGCCCCCGGTCGCCCCGGCGACGATCTGACCGTGACGATCAACGGCGATGGATCGGCGACACTCGACGGGTCGCTCCAGCGGGTGCCCTGGGCCGCCAGGTCCGATGTGCTCGCGTTGTTCGACGCGTCGAGCGGCAAGGTGATCGCCGCACCCAACTCGGCTTACACCACGGAACGTCTGACCAACATGGCCGGCGAGCCGCGCGAAACCGTGAGCTTCGCCAACGCCATGATCGATGCGGCCGCAGTCGCCGACGCCGGGCCCGAGGTCACTGCGGACGCGTTGCGCAACCGAGGCGCACTGAGCCGCACCATGCTGATGGCCGGCGCACTCGAGGCCATGCTCGATCTCACGGTCGAATACTGCGAGGTCCGACAGCAGTTCGGCAAGCCGATCGGCCGTTTCCAGGCGGTACAGCAACACCTGGTGTGGACGGCGCAGGACGCAGCAATCACCAAGATGGCAGCGCAGGTTGCTGCGCGCCAAGCCGCTCGGGGCGATGGCCGCTTCGAGATCGCCGCTGCAAGGTCCCTGGCCAATGAGTGCGCGAGCACGGCAACTCGCCAATGTCATCAGGCCCACGGCGCCATGGGTATGACCCAGGAATACGTTCTCCATCATTTCTCGCGGCGGCTGTGGTCATGGCGCTCGGAGTGGACCCATCCCGGCGAGTGGAGCCTCAACGTCGGCCGATTCGCCGAGTCCGTCGGCGCCGAGAACCTCTACCCGCTGATCACTGCGGGCTCGTCAATGCTGCGCTGAGGTCTGTTCCCGGCCCGTCGGCAACGCATGGACGAGGACCGGGAGCCAACTCAACGCCACGGTCAACCGGCCGACGCAGCGCCCATTTCCCCGCGCTTCTAAATGTACGTACATACGGTGTTTATGGGACGACAACTCCGTAGGCTGACTGCATGTGTCGCCGAACCACGTGCAAGAAGTGCAAGAAACCGAGCTGGGCCGGATGCGGCGCCCACGTCGAACAGGTGCTGGGCGACGTGCCCGAGTCGGACCGCTGCCAATGTGCAGCCGAGGCCGTCCCGGGCTGGCTGCGCAAGATCCTCCGGGGCTGAGCGCCGGGGTGCGCCCAATTCGAGGTCGCCGCTCCGGCGCGACCTGAGCCATGATGGCCCGGTGCACGAACTCGAAGCGGAACTGGCGGTCGTCGCCGGCAGGGAGCCAATCGTCCGAGCCTGGAGCATCCGACTGAGCGACGAGGCCCTGCGAGCTGCAGTGGCGCGGGCCTCGGATGGTCCACTCTCGGGATGGACCTTCGGAGTGAAGGACGTCATCGACACCGCCGACTTCCCCACCGAACGAGGATCAGCCATCTACCAGGGACGCGCCCCCTGGGAGGACGCCGCGTGTGTCGCCATGGTGAAAGCCGCCGGTGCGGTGATCGCGGGCAAGACGACGACGACCGAGTTCGCATTGTTCGCCCCGACGGTCACGACCAATCCCCACGACCCCGAGCGGACACCGGGCGGCTCATCGAGCGGATCGGCCGCCGCAGTGGCCGCCGGGATGGTGCGCGCCGCGTTCGGCACCCAGACCGTCGGCTCGGTACTCAGGCCGGCGGCGTTCTGCGGCGTCGTCGGTTTCAAGGGAACGTTCGGGTTCGTCCCGATGACGGGTATCGGCACCCTCGCTCATTCACTCGACACGTTGGGCTGGCACACCCGCACCGTGTCCGACTCCGCAGCCATCCACCGGGTCATGACCGGTGAGGCGGCCCCGATCCAGCCCATCGAGCCGCCGACCTTCGGTCTCTACCGATCCCGTCACTACCACAAGGCGCAACCGGAGCTCGAGCCGCTGCTGGGTGCGGTCACCGATCGACTTCGGGCCGCGGGGGCCATCGTCATCGAACTCGACCACGCAAGCCACCTCGCCGACGTTGCCGAGGCCGGTGAGGTGATCCTCTCCTATGAGTCGTCGCGGGCATTCGCCTGGGAACGTGGCAGTCACCCCGACCTCATTCATCCGAGCATCGTCAAACTGTTCGAACGAGGCGACAGCGTCTCGGCCGCCGAGTACCACTGGGCGCAACGGGCGGTGGCCGGCGCCCGCGCCAGGCACGACGGGTATCTCACCGACACCAAGATCGACGCCATACTCACTCCGTCGGCGCCGGGGGAGGCCCCGCCAATGGCCACCACCGGTGACTCGGTGTTCAATCGCCTGTGGAGCACCCTCGGAGTTCCCGCCATCCAGATTCCCGTTGGCACCGGTCCCAACCGGCTTCCCCTCGGGGTACAGCTCACGACCGGCCAGTGGTCCGATGCCGATCTGTTCGCCATCGCCTCCTGGCTCGAAGCCGCGTGCACCGAACCACTGGAGATCCGATGACACAAGATCCCCACACCCAGTCCCGAGAGGACGCGCCGAACCACCCTGCGCCCCTCGCCGGCATTCGGGTCCTCGACGCATCGTCGGTGTTGTCCGGGCCCCTCACCGCCGTGCTCCTGGCCGAGCTGGGGGCCGAGGTCATCAAGGTCGAGAATCCCGACGCCCCCGACTTCACCCGGGGAACCGGCGCTCGGCGAGGTGGCATGACCGGCTACTACTACAACACCAATCGGGGCAAACGATCGTTGGCCATCAACGGCCGTCGGCCCGAAGCCCAGGAGATCCTGGGCAAGCTCGTCGACCAGGTCGACATCGTGCTCCAGAACATGCGACCGGGCAAGGCCGCCGGCATCGGGTTGGGGCCCGAGGAATGCCTCGCCCGAAACCCCTCGCTCATCTACGCCAGCATCAGCGGGTATGGCGCCGACGGACCGGCATCGGGCGAACCCGTCTACGACTACGTCGTGCAGGCCGTCACCGGTATGGTCGACCTTCAGCAAGACCCGGTTACCGGACGCAACGACCTGGC
>JAHECQ010000197.1 GCA_024641625.1 Acidimicrobiales bacterium
GCCATCGGACCACCGCGCCGGCCCTGGAGCACCGACTCCAGCGCGCCGCGCTGGGCGGCGCTGGTCGACGGGTCGAAGTAGAGGCGTGCGGTCCCCCCACCATCGAACATCGTCGGACCGGGGAAGAAGGTCCCCACGATGACGTCCAAACCCCCAACGTCGACAGCGTCACACTTGCCCGAGTCGATGCGCACCAACAATGGGCTTGCGCACCAGCCCTGATCCATCTTCATCAGTTCCTGCACACCGAACCAACATGGACACAGCATCTCGCAGCTACAGGACTCCACCAGAGTCCCATGTAATTCCCAACCCATCTCTCTCCCCCCAATTCGCAAACGTCGGGAGCCGCATGCGCTGTCGAGACCCCCTCCAAGGTTTCTCCTTGCCCCAAGACAGTGCCAGCCGGCAGGAAGTCGCATCAACCGCAATCGAGATCCTGAATGCCGACCGGACGAGCATCACTCGACGAGATGTCTGGCATCTGTTCTGGCTATCGCTCCGTTTCCGAGCCGTGGAGAGCAAGCACCGAGGACGGGACCTGACCCGAACCCCGCTCCGACCCCGTGCAGAGTCCTCGCCGGGGATCAGGACATCATCTTCGAGTTGTCCCAGTTGAGGATGCGACCGTCAGCGACGAAGCGCACGAGCCCCTGCATCTGCTTCGCGTAGTACTCGGCCGCTTGCGCTGGCATCTCCGGACCACCGGAGTCGCCGCTGCGGAACGCGCGGTACTTGCGGTCCATCTCGGCGGTGAACGCCGCTTGGAGTTCGGCATCGGGTGAGAGGTGTTCGGCATGCCCGGTGAGGTGCACTGCGGCCAGCTCGGCCCAACGGTCGCCGGTCTCCACCAGGAACGAAGCCCGAGGGTCGTGCTGGATGCGCTGCAACTTCCGCCCGCGTGTCTGCATGTAGACGTCGCGGCCGAGACAGCAGTACCACATCGGCATGGCGATCGGCATCCCGTCGCGTCGCAGCGTCGTGAAGATCCCGGTGTGGCCGTTGCGGATGAACGCCCAAATCTCGTCCTCGGTCATTCGCGGTGACAGTTTCGCCGGCACGGTGGCCCTCCAATCGTCGTTCGCCTGCGACGTTAGCCGCCGAACGGTTCGCGGTCGCGGCCACGACCGAGCTCATCGATTGGGCTCTGGTGAGTGAAGGGCCGGTGGCGCCGCCCGGGCGGTGCGATCAGCCAAAGACCTCGGCAACGGCCAGATCCGCGATCTTGTCGGGATCGTAGCCCAGCGTCTCGTTGAGAATCTCCCAATTGTGTTCACCCCAACCGGGTCCTCCGTAGGTCACCTTCGCCGGCGTGCGCGACAGATGGAAGCGGGTGTTCTCGACCCAGGTGGTTCCCTGGGTGGCGTGACCG
Source organism: Acidimicrobiales bacterium (assembly GCA_024641625.1). Lineage (GTDB taxonomy): Bacteria > Actinomycetota > Acidimicrobiia > Acidimicrobiales > SZUA-35 > JAHECQ01. The sequence continues at coordinate 1,373 of JAHECQ010000197.1, forward strand.
ACCTCGATGAAATGGCTGCGATGGGCAAGTTGCGGGTCGGCGAGGCACTCCTCGGTGTTCTGCACCTGATGGGCGGGTATCCCTGCAGCGACGCATGCGTGCATGGCCGCCGCGTCGGTGCGAACCGAGGTCCATGACTCGACCAACTGCTCCAGTTCGTCGACCCGCAGTCGGCGGGCCGCAGCATCGAGATTCGAGACGCCCGATGTCCCCATCAGCTCGCACATGGCTCGCCACTGGTCATCGGTGGTGACGGCAATGGCGACCCAGTTGTCCTCACCCACCGAACGAAACACCCCATGTGGGGCGTGGACCGTGTCCCGATTGCCGCGCCGCTCCCACAGACGCTGGTTCACCGTCCAGTCGAGCAACACCGGTGTGAGCTGTTGAAGCGACGCCTCCCCCTGGGAGAAGTCGATGTACTGACCCTGCCCCGTGGCGCGGTGATGCTCGACCGCCGCCATGACACAGGCCACGAGATACCGCGGCGAGATGTAGTCGGTGTAGGCGCCGAAGGGGCCGCTCGGCGACCGGTCGGGCCAGCCGGTGATCTCGAAGAACCCCGAGATCGCGGCCGCCATCGTCCCGAATCCTGCGAGAGAGCTGTAGGGCCCGGTTTGGCCCATGATGCAGCTCGACAGCATGACGAGGTCCGGCTTGACCTGGCGAAGGGACGCATAATCGAACCCGAAGCCCTTCATGGCCCGTGGCGAGAAGGACTCGAGCACGACATCGGACCACCGGACGAGATCGTGCACCACGTCCCGGGCCTCTGGCTTGGTCAGATCGAGCGACAAACCCCGCTTGCCGGCGTTCAGATTGCCGAACAGCACGGAATTATCGGGCAGTCCCTCGTCGTCGTGGAACGGCTGGAGTGTCCGTGCGGTGTCCATCCGGGCCTCGGAATCGATGCGGACGACGTCGGCACCGTAATCGGCGAGCACTCGGGAGCCTGCCGGTCCGGCCATGACCCACATGAAGTCGAGCACCTTCAAACCCTCGAGGGCGCTGCCCCGGCGAGCCGGGCGAGCATCGACCGGCACATGAGGCCGCCGTGGTGGCTCCGAACGAATGGCCACGTTGTGCTCACCGATGCCGGGAGGGGCGGCGAGTGTGGCTTGTGGGGTCTGGGTGAAGATGGCCATCCGTCCCGGGAAGCGGACCACGTTCCCACCGACATCGACGTCCTCCCACAGGTCGCGTGCGGCGAGATGAGGGTTGGCCAGGACGTCTTCGATGGTGGTGACCGGGGCGAACAGAAGCCTCCGCTTGAACGACTCGTCGAACAACTCGGCTTTCGTCTTGGTGGCGAAGAACGCCCCGAGGACCTGCTTGACCCGCTCGTATTCGTCGCGGGGTTCCTCTCCCCCGAACAGCAACTCGGCGTAGTTCAACCAGTCCTTGTCCCGGGTGGCCTCGTCGCAGAAGCCCTCCTCGTACACCCACTGCATGAGGCGGGCGCTGAAGGGCCCGAGCGCGCGGCCGAACAGGAACGTCACCGACAGGTGACCGTCCTTGCAGGGCCACATGAGCTGGATGTCGATCCCCGAGACGCGCACACCGCCGGCAGTGCGGTTCATCCGTGATGCGTTGACTGCCGCGGCGAGCATGTACGAGGAGCTGGCCTGCATGGCGGACTGTTGGGCCGACAGGTCGATGTGCTGACCCACTCCGGAGTGGTGCTGCCGCTCGTACAGGGCGATCAGTGCAGCACCGGCGGCTTCGGCGGAAGCATGGAAGTACGCCTGAGGAAGGGGGATACGCAGCGGGGCGCGATCGCGGTCGCCGGTCATGACCATCTGACCGCCTGCTGCCAGGATCGTGATGTCGGAAACCGGCCAGTTCGCCTTGGGGCCTGTCGAGCCGAACGCAGTGATCGAGACCATGATCAACGCGGGATTCACCTGAGCCAGGACCTCATAGTCCAGACCCAAGGCCTGCATCGTTCCCGGATCTGCCGACTCGATGAGAAAGTCCGCGCCCTCGACCAACTTCAGGAGGTCGGCCCGTCCCTCGTCGCTCCCGACATCGAGCACGACCGACTTCCGACCGCGGTTGTAGGACCAGTGCCACAGTGAGTTGTTCGGGGCCTCGACCTGGTCGGCGAACGGCCCGACGGCCCGGCTGCTGGTTCCGCCTGGGGGCTCGACCGAAACCACTTCTGCCCCCAACGAGGCGAGCACGTGGGCGCAGAGCTGTCCCCGCTCGTCCGACAGGTCCACAACTCGGTAGTGCGACAACATGCCGACCATCACTAGCACCTCGACGTCATGACCGCCGCGTCCGGGAACAAACGCCGATCCTTCAACTGCCCGAGCGCCACCCCGGCGTCAGCCCCAGACATTGTTGCCGGTGTGAGCGAACTCTCGTCGACGGGAGAACTGCCCGAGATCGAGGGTGAGACCGGTGTGGGTGCAGGCCACCCGAACCGGGTCGTTGTCGTGATCGTGGCCGGCCTCGCAGGCGCTCACCAGCGTGTTCATCATCTGGCCCACCAGTGGTGCGTTCTTGAACTGGTTGCCCGACGTGCCGATCGCAAGATAGAAGCCATCCAGGGATGAGCGGTCGTAGATGGGCAGCCAGTCCTCGGTCACGTCGTAATGGCTGGCCAAACCGGCTGGGCGGTGGGGAATGGCGAGATCGGGTAGGCGACGCGCCGCCCGGAGGATGAGCGCTTCGAACATGGCCGGATCCGGCGTCGGGGCGGCGGCGTCAGGGTCATCGGCCCACTCCAGCGGATCACACTCGGCCTCCACCCCACCCACCAGATAGGAGCCTCCGGGCTGAGGACGCGAGTAGGTACCCAGGTCCATGTCGGCCAAGACGGTGCCGCCGCTGCCGACGCCGAAGGTCGACGGCGCGGCGCTCGAGGCGATGGTCTGACGCAACGCTCTGGTGGTGATCCTCATGTCGTCGAGAACGCCGGCCATGGCGTTGAGTTGCGAGCTCCACGGCCCGGCGGCATTGACCACGACCGGCGCGTGTACGGCTTGTCCTCCGTCGAGGGTCACCCCGAGCACTCGTCCCGAGCCTCGGAGCACCCCGGTGACCCGACATCTCAGTCGCACCGTTGCGCCGAAGTGCCGGGCGGCGTCCATCAGGTTCACCGCAGCCAGTTGCGGATCGTCCACGAACCCGCCATCCGGCTGGAACATCGCCGAGATCCGGCCGTGGGCCGGATCGAAGAAGGCGGGATCGGTCGGCCACCGTGGCGGGTGGAAACTTCCCAACTCGAGCGCAGGGAAGCGGGCTGCGAGCGCAGGAGCGTCGAGCAGTTCATAGGGCACGCCGACCGTCTCGAAGTTGGCGAGCATGGGGGCCAAGTCCTGATCGGGTGCCGGGATGTGCAGCTTGCCGACGCGATGGAACCGACAGATCGGGCCCTGGGCATAGCCGAGGTGCGCAGCCCACTGCGCCCATTGGTGCATCGCCTCCCACGACGCGATGATCCCATCGAGCGTCGAATAGGTGAAGCGGATGATCGAGGAACTGGCGCTGGTCGAACCACCGCCCACCGCGTCGCCCTTGTCGACGACCAGCACGTTGCGGCCGCCTCGCTGCAGTTCGAGGGCCACCGCAGCACCGATCACACCGGCCCCCACCACAACTACATCGAACCCCGCCGCATCGAACCCCGCCGCATCGAACCCCGCCGCAGCGAAGCCCGCCGACGGATTGCCATCAGTGCTCATGAAGTCCTCCAATGGGGTCTGCCAGGCCAAGGTCAAGGGCCAGGGAGGTGATGTCCCCGAGATCGGTTCCGGTGATCGTCACCCCGTTGGATGCGTCGAGGCATCCAACGTCGACAGGTGACACCGACGTGTCCGAGCCGGCCGACTGGATGACCACGGTGCCTTCTGTGGCGCGGAGTCTGCCCTTGCATCGAAGCACTGTCGAAGGTCGGGCCGCGAGCACCTCTTCGATGTGCCGACGATGCAATGGACGCCGTTGAGCAAGCGTGACCGTGGTGAACCCCCGGGCGATGCCAGACGAGGTGGGCGGGCCGAAGCCGGGCAGGGCCGCGCCCCTCATGGCCTGCGGCAACAGCGCGTGGACTGCAGGTTCATCGAGGCTCGACAGCACGACCGGCCGACCGGGCGCGAGCCGGGCGACCTCGTCGGTGACCCGGTGCGGTTCGTCGCCAGTCAGTCGCTCTGCTCTCGAGATCACCACCACCTCGCAGGCGTCGAGTTGACGCAACACGACGGGTCGCAGCATCGGGTCGGCCAGTTGACGCTCGAGCGATTGGCCGTTCACGACCGCAACCACTCGATCCAGACGAACGAACGGGCTCGCCTCGACCACGAGCGCGAGGGCGAACGGGTCGGCGATTCCACTGGCCTCGAGCACGATCAGGTCGGGTTCGAAGGCCGCGGCTGCTCCGAGAGCACGACCCAACTGGCCACCGACGGCGCAGCAGGCACACCCATTGGCCAACTCGACGGTGGCGTCGGTTCCGCCGGCAACCAGCAGGGAGGGGTCGAAGGTCAGAGCGCCGATGTCGTTGACGATGGCCCGTATGATCATGCCGGGCGGCGGCGCCTGGAGGGCCGCGCCCAACAACGTCGACTTCCCGGCTCCGAGAAATCCGGTGAGGAGGGTGACCGGAGACGACGACGTCGGACTCGACTCGAGGTCGGCTCCGGGGCGATGGGCCGCCAAGCTCATCTGAAGCGACTCGAACATGCTGATCAGATCGGTCACGTCGGCTCGCCGCCCAGAACGGTGCCGACGACCTCGATGCCACCGATGGCCGACGGATCGACCTCGTACGGGTCGTCGGCCAGCACGGTGAAGTCAGCCAACTTCCCAACCTCGATCGACCCGAGCTGATGGTCGCGATGCAACAGATGCGCGGCGTCCACGGTGATGGCGCGTAACGCCCGATCGACCGAGATGCGCTCCCCGGGAGCCAACACGGTTCGACCGTCGGATCCCACGCGAGTCACGGCGATCTCCGCCGCGAGCAATGGCGAGAGGGGTGAAACCACGAGATTGAAGTCGCTGTGGAGCGCGAAGAACGCCCCAGCCCGCTCGAGCGATCCGAGACGGGCGGTGGCCTCGGCGCGATCGGGCCCAAACCCTGCGTCGGCGTGCATCAGCGCACGCGTGCGCACGAAGTAGATGTTCACGCTGGCGCCACCCCCCAGTGCTGCCAAGCGTCGCGCCTGGGCCGGCGAGCTGAAACAGTAGTGCTCGATGACGAACCGGTGATCGAAGCGCGGGTGGGTCTGCTGCAGTCGCTCCAGCACGTTCAGCGTCATCTCGACGGTGTCATCCCCATTGGCGTGCGAGTGGATCTGGACACCGGCCTTCCAGAACGGCAACATCCGCTCGTAGAGCTGCTCCCAGGGGATCTCGCCGGTCAACCCGTGCTCGCCGTCGAGGTAGCCGGGAAACCCGAGCTTGAGCGTCATCGACGGGTAGGAGCCGTCGTTCACGTACTTGATGCCGTGGGTGGTCAGCCGGTCGTCGCCGACGGCTCTCTTGGAGGCCAGGTAGTCGAGCATGTCATCGCCGTAGGTCGAGACGAGCCGGGGCTCGAACGGCACCATCAGCATCCGGAGCGGGAAGGTGCCTTCGTCGATGGCCGCCCGGTGATCGTTCCACTCGGCCTCGAAATCGTCGATGCCCCACACCATGTCCGTCGTCGTGGTGACCCCGGCGGCCCTGGCCACTGCGCCCATTCGGTCGACCGCTTCGCGGCCGAATCCCTCGGAGTAGACCGATGCCGAAACCGGTCTGAACGCGCGACCCACGGCGGCAGTCTCGATGAACCAGCCGTTCAAGCGTCCATCGGGATAGCGCCCGAGACCGTGCAGATCGGTTGTTTCGTCGACGCCGATCAGCTCGATCATGGGACTGTTGGCGTAGACGATGTGCGGCGCATAGGCGCACACCCAGATCGGTACGACATCGCTGATCCCGTCGAGCAGGTCACGGTCGAGATGGCCATGCTGCGTCGCGGGGTCGTACCCCCACGCCGTGATCGGCTCCGGGCGCCCGTCGGGTCCGTGGGTCGCCTCCGATGCCAGGCTTCGCAG
>JAHECQ010000198.1 GCA_024641625.1 Acidimicrobiales bacterium
CGCCACAGGTTGTAGATCGGGTCCTCGAAGATGGGCATCGGCACCTTCGGGCCGAAGCCCAGCGAGGCGGCGATGGCGGCCGCCACCAGACGTGCCTCGCTCGGCGTGTGACCGTGGTCGGTCGTCGGATCGGCGAGGAGCGACCGGTCGCTCCACAACGGCTGGGCGCCGGTTTCCCAGACCAGCGAGAATTGCCAGCGTGGCAGTGGCTCACCCGGGTACCACTTCCCCTGACCGCAGTGCAGGACGGCGCCCGGGGCGAACCGGTTCCACAAGCGTTCGGTCAGCTCGATGGCCTTGGACCGTTTGGTCTCCCCGTCGGCGTGGGTACTCCACTCCGGCGAATCGATGTCGTCGACCGACACGAACGTCGGCTCACCACCCATGGTCAGGCGAACGTCGGAGGCCGCCAGGGCATCGTCGATGCGGTGCCCGAGAAGATCGATGGCCTCCCACTGCGATGAGGTGTACGGGAGCGTGACCCGCGGTGTTTCGACGATCCGGGTCACCGTGTTGGCGAAATCGAAGGTGGTCTCGCACGGCCCGATGGTGCCGGAGATGGCCGCGGCCGACGCCGGCGTGGGCGTGCAGGCCAGCGGGATGTGTCCCTCGGCGGTGGCGAGGCCGGAAGTCGGGTCGAGGCCGAACCAGCCGGCGCCGGGTAGGTAGACCTCCGCCCAGGCGTGGAGGTCGGTGAAATCGGCGACCGGGCCCGCCGGCCCGTCGAGCGGTGCGACGTCGGCCGTGAGCTGGACGAGGTATCCCGAAACGAAGCGGGCGGCCAGTCCGAGGTGGCGCAACAGTTCGACCAACAGCCACGACGAGTCCCGGCAGCTGCCCGCCATCCGCTCGAGCGATTGTTCACAGGTTTGCACGCCCTCCTCCAACCGGACCTCGTAACGAAGCGTCTGTTGGATTCGTTGCGCGATCGCAGTGAGCACGTTGACCGTCGGACCGGTGGGAGCGCCGATCTCGGTCAGCAGCTTGCCGAGCAGCGGCCCCACCGGTTCGCGCGGCGTGAGGTACGGCTGCAGCTCATCGCGGGTGAGTTCGTCGTAAACGAACGGGAACTGCTCGGCCGACTCCTCCAGGAAGAAGTCGAACGGGTTGATGGTGACGAGGCGAGCTGCCAACGACACATCGATCTCGAAGAACTCGATGGGTTCGGGGAACACGACACGGGCGACGAAGTTGCCGAACGGATCCTGTTGCCAGTTCAGGAAGTGGTTGGCCGGCCGAATCGTCAGCTCGTAGGCCTCGATGGGAGTGCGAGTGTGGGGGGCAGGGCGCAGCCGTACCAGGTGCGGGCCGAGGGACACCGGTCGGTCGTACCGGTAGGTGCTTCGATGACGGAGTCCGACAGTGATCGACATGGAGCCATGGTAGTGAGGGTGCGCAACCTCCCAAGCCCGCCTCAGTCGACCTCGACGACCTCGTCGACCTCGACGGCGATACTCAGGGTCTCGTTGCCACCACCGCCACGGTGAATGACACCCGCCGTGGGCGTGGCGTCTCGATAGTTGCGACCGGTGGCGACACGGATGTGGTCGCTGCCGGCCCGGCACCCGTTGGTCGGATCGTAACCCCGCCAACCGAGGTGCGGCAGGTAGACCTCCACCCATGCGTGGGACGCTTCGGACTGGATGGTGTTCTGGTAGTCCGCCCCGGTGTAGATGTAGCCGACCCGATATCGGGCCGGTATCTGGAGCAGTCGGCACACCGTGATCATCAGATTGGCAAAATCCTGGCAGACGCCGGCTCGGCTCTCGAAGACCTGGTACGGCGTGGTCTCGAGCGTGGTGAACCCCGGCGTGTAGGCGAAGTCTCGATAGATGGTGTTCGTCAGGTCATCGAGGGCGCCCAGCAGGTCGTGACGATTTCGTTGGACGAACGAGTGGGCGAACGCGCCGATCTCCCGCAGCTGGCTCTCGGGAAGCTCGGCGGGCAACAAATACGGAGTCATCATCTGGTACTGCCACGGCATCCAGACCAAGGGCAAGGTCAACCGTTCCGGGAGCAGGTCGGGGCGATCAGCCGGCGCAGTCACCTCCACGACCGAGCGGGCGGTGATCACGAGTTCGTTGAACGGTTCGGTGATGTCGAACCCGGTGACCTCGTTGCCGAAGACGTCCTCGAAGCGGAAACGGGTGCCACCGGAGTTCACTTCGATGTCGTGGGACCGCACGCGCTGAAAATTGTCCTCCACCGGCGTGAGTCGTAGACGATGGGAGCTTCGCTCGACCGCTTCCTCGTAGCAATAGCTGGTGCGATGCGTGAGGCGCAGGGTGCGCCGCGCCGGACGAGGCTGCTTGGGGGCCGACACCGAAGCGGCCGCTCGGCTCGAATCGGCCGGGCGCTCCTGTTGGGGCTCCGGCAGGGGAAGCGGTTCCGTCGATCCGGCTTCCGCCGCAGAGTCGTGCACCACGACGCTGCGGCGAACCACCAGGAGACCGCCCGGATGCAGTGGGAACCAGCCGCTGGGCGAGAGGGGGATGGACGACACTGCGACCAGGCTCCGGTTGCGATCATCCGAAGAGTCGAGATCGAGTCTGATTCCCGCCGCAGCCATCGACGTCGCTTCATGCGGCGGCGTCAGCCGGCTCCACCACAGAGAACCCCGATTCGAAGCGTCGCGATAGGCCACGAGATCCTCACCGTCGCTCAACAACACGTTGAGCGGCCCATAGGAGTTCGCTTCGGCCAAGAGTTCCCGCAATCGCGAGTAGCCGAGATCCGAGATCGAGCGGGCACCAGCGGCGGCGGCGGCGGCGATCAGCCAACTGAAGACGTGCTCGCTGTCGGTCGGACCGCTTGGCGCGAACTGGGGGCCGGCAGGAAGCACCAAGCCTGCTGGGTAGTCGCCGCCGAGGTCGCCGTCATGAGCGAAGACCCAGGAGCGGCCACCCCAGAGCCGCACGAACGGGTGGGTGTCCCGATGCGTCGCCCGTTTCGAGGCACCACGAAGATGCGCCACCACCAGCGTCGGACGAAAGCGGTCCCAGTTGTGCATGACCTGGCCCATGCCCGAGGACTCGCCGGAGAACGGGTCGCGAACCACCGCCGCAGTCAATTCGTCCTCGGGGTACCAGGCCGCACCCCAGCCCGATGAGGCATCCGGGCTCGACAGTGCTCGGCCAAAGGAGATCTCCGGCGACGCCGCGGCATCGAACGACAACCCGATCAAGACACTCACGTCGCAGCTCTTCCCCTGGCTCATCAACTCCTGGCCCGTCGCAGGAGTGTAGGTCGCCCGTGACGCGTCGAAGACCACAGACTGTCTTCTCCTACCGCCGTCTGTCGCCTCGTGTCGCCGACTGTCCCCTCGTGTCGCCGTCAGTGTGACCGGGCGTCGGTCGGGATTCCTCGCCGTTCCATCGAGCCCCACTCCATGTCGCCGCGGCAGAACCGCGCGATCCCACGCAGGCGCCACCAGACCGTCAGCTGGCGATAGCCGACGTGCTCGAGTACGGCCCAGACCAGCATCAACGATCGGTCGCGAGAGGTTCCGTACCGTTGATCGGAGAACTCCGCCAGGAGCACCGCGATCAGCGAGTGGAGCAAGCCGAGCCCACAGGCGGCGAGAAGGACGAGCAGCGCCAGTGGCGTGCCGACCACGCCGATGATCAGGCCCACAGCGAGCAGGATCAAGCCCACTCCCTCCACGATGGGAGCGGCCCATTCGATGGCGACGAAGAAGGGGAAGAGCACCCATCCAAGGACCCCGTAGCGAGGGTTGCAGAGAACCCGGTGGTGGTGCCAGAGGGTTTCGGACAATCCACGGTGCCATCGATCGCGTTGCCGAGCGAGCACCCGGAGCGCCTCGGGCGCCTCCGTCCAGGCAACAGGGTCGGCCACGAACTCGACCCGTGCCGGCCGCTGCCGCTCGTAGCCGTCTCGACGCAGCCTCACGATGATGTCCATGTCCTCACCGACACCGTGGCGGTATCCCCCGATGTCCAGGAGCGCCTGGCGACGGAAGAGGGCGAACGCTCCGGAGATGACGATGTTGCCGCCGAGGCGATTCCATCCGAGGCGACCGAACAGGAACGCTCGCAAGTACTCGACCGCCTGGATGCCGGCGACGTACCCACCGGGGGTGCGAATCTCCTGCATGCGACCGTTGCGGACCACACACCCGTTGGCTACCCGAATCGTGGCGCCCGCCGCGACCACGCCCTCGGTCCCCAGGAAAGGACGCACGAGTCGCTGCATCGCATCCTCCTCGACGATCGTGTCGGCGTCGAGCGAGCACACGAGGTCACCGCCGGCGAGGTTGATTGCTGCGTTGAGTGCGTCGGCCTTACCGCCGTTGCGTTTGGCCGCAACGACCAGCTGCGGGTGCTCCTGTGACCGGAACATCGCGGTGATCTCCTGGCAGGGAAGCACCCGATGCGACGTTGGATGAACGGGTTCGAGGCCGAATCCGGACCGGAGCGCCTCCAGCGTGCCGTCGGTCGAGCCGTCATCCACGACAACGATCTCGAGACAGGGGTACCCGAGCGTGAGCAAGCCCCGAATGCTCTCCACGATGGTCACGGCCTCGTTGTGCGCGGGAACCAACATGGAGATCCGGGGCGTGATCGGCGATGACAGCAATCGTTGCAGCTGGAAGTCGTCGGCCTCGACCGAATGACGCCGCAACTCGAGCGCGGCCGACACCATGAGAAGCAGATAGATGCCGTTCACCAAGACGAAGTAGCCGAAGACCATCCAGCTGCCGAACGAGAGCATCGAGCCGAGCGCAGCTCCGGCTCCGCTCACGCTGCGCCCCTGCGTTCGTCGAGGAGCCGGCCACGGGACAGCATCTGAGCAGCAACATCGGCCGCAAGAGGAGCATCCGACCGGGCAGCCCGTCTCAGGACCAGGAGGCCGGGCGATCCCATGTTGTGCAACGCCCCTCCAGCGGCGAGTCGGACCTCCCAGCTCGGATCGTCGAGACTCGACGCCACGCGGGTCGCCGATGGCCAGTGCCGTAATCGCCCCAACGCGATCGCAGCGGCGGCCCTGACCCGCTCGTCGTCATCGGCCAGGCCCGCCTCGAGGTGTTCGAAGGCCTGGGTTCCCCCCACGGAGCCGAGCACGCCGTGGGCGCGGGAGCGGATGACCGGGTCGTGGTGGCGACACAGGCTCAGCGCAGGAACGACGAACCGAGAGTCATTGATCCACTCGGCCACGTCCAACGCGGCCATGAGGCCACGCCGATCACCAGCAGCGAGCTGTTGGACGATGGCGGGCACCGATCGCAGCCCGAGCCGAATGAGCGCATCGGTCGCGGCGAACCGCGTCAGCGCGTCATCATCGGACAGGAGCCGAACGACAGCGTCCAGTTCGGCACCGTTGGCACCTTCGACGGTCCAGGTCGCCGTCGTACTTCGGATCCGGGGGTGCGGGTCCGACAGCAGCTCGAGGCGGAGGTCCCTGTGCTCATCGAGCAGGGCGAGCAGTTGCACGCCGCGCAGCCGACGCCGCCACCGACGACTGCCGGCAAGACATACCGCCCAGCGGACGACACCGAGGTCGTTGGCGATGACACGGAACGACGGGAGATCGCCGGTGCGAATGTTCCGGTTGAGTTCGTGGAACAAGTCCACGAGAAGTCGCGTCGGCAGCTCGGCGAGCACCGACATCTCGGCGGCCTCGCACTCTCCGCTGAAGACGGCCATGAGGGCGGATCGACCACGGCTCCGTAGCAGTGCGTCCCGCTTCGACCTGATGTCGCTGAGGCGGGCGTGGGACACGACGACCGTCGCGATCAGGGCGACCGCCGCAAACACCGCGATCAGCGCCACGTCGAGGACCCCATCAGGAGTCACGTCATCCTCCGACCAGGGTCGCGATGCGCTCGAGGATCACCGACAGGTCGAATGGCTTGGAGACGTGATCAGCGGCTCCGAGGTCGAGTGCTCGGACCACCTCCTCAGCGTTGGATCGTCCGGTGAGCATGATGACCCTCGTCGAGTCGAGCACACCCATGGCGCGGAGGCGTTGCAGGACTCCGAAGCCGTCGAGACCGGGAAGTCCGATGTCGAGCAGCACGACGCGGGCGCGCAGCGACCGATTCCCCAGCCGTTCAGCAGCGATCAACCCGTCGTCGAGATGCCTCACCGTGAGGCCTCGGGCTCGAAGCGTCTCAGCCAGCAGATCGGCCAGGGTCTCGTCGTCATCGATGATGGCCACGTCGACGCGCTCGAGTCCGGGCGTGGTCTCGTCCAACGGGACCGCGGCACAGACAGTGGCCCGTGTCGTCTTCGCCCGGTACAAGGCGATGTCGGCGGCGCCGACGAGCGACAGGAGGTCAGTTCCGTCGCGGGGAAACTCTGCAACCCCTGCACTGAACGTGACGGCAAAATCACGCCCATCGAGATCGGTGAAGCGAAACGATGACAGCTCGTCGAGCATTGCGGTGACACGCTCGACCGCGCTCGGGCCGTCGAGGCCCAGGAGGCCGAGAACGAACTCCTCGCCTCCCCACCGTCCGACCACGTCCTCCGCTCGAATCCGAGTGAGCAGAAGGTTGCCGGTCGCGCGTAGCACGTCATCACCGAGGAGGTGGCCGCCTCGGGCGTTCACCTGCCGGAAGTTGTCGAGATCGATCATGACCAGAGACAGCGAAGCGCTCTGGCGGGCTGCGAGGCGGACGAGGTTGGTGATCGATTGTTCCACGGTTCTCCGGCTCGAAACGCCCGACAGCGAGTCGACGTCCGTCAGCCGGTTGATGAGCCGGTGGCGTTCCACGTGGGCGGCGACCCTCGCCTCGAACTGCGGAGTCGACACCGGTTTGGCGACGTAGTCGTCGGCACCGGCGGCAAACGCCTCCTGAACGGACGCTGCGTCGTGTCCCGCGGTCAGCACGAGCACGGGAAGTCGATGCCATCGGGGATCGTTGCGAACCATCCGACACAGGACGAGCCCATCGACGTCGGGCATGTCCACGTCGACGATCAGCGCGTCCGGGCTGGTGCGTTCGAGGGTTTCCCAGAACTCGAGAGGATCGGTCAATGGCGTGACGACCATGCCCGCCTGACCGAGGATCAGGCCCAGGGCGTCGAGCTGGCTCGGGTCGTCGTCCACGGCGAGAATCCGGGCCCCGGCCTTTCCCTCGCTGATGGGCACGTTGGTGAGAAGGTCGATCAAGTGGCGGGCCGGGAGTGAACGGGGGAAGTAGCCGTGGCCGCCCGACCGGGCGACCCGCACCCGATCGCCGACGTCATCGGCTTTGGCCAGAGCGATGTATCGCGTCGAGGAGTCGGGTGAGACGATCTCCTCGAAACGGTCGATTCCCCCGTCGAGGCCGGCGAGATCGATCAGCACCGTATCGACGCTGTCGGCCTCGACCAGCGAGCGGGCCTCCGAAGCCGATTCCACCACGGTGAGCTCGACACTTCC
>JAHECQ010000199.1:0-507 GCA_024641625.1 Acidimicrobiales bacterium
AGGACGTTGTGGGTCAGTCGTACCTCGTCGCCATGGCCTGCGGTATCGACCGGGTAGCCCCGATACCGGTGATCGGCCGACCCGTGGCGGCCGGTGACTCCTGCATGCTGGAGGCGTCCGTCGCCGTAGTCGAGGCGCACACCGACCGCGCCCACGCCGTCGGCCAGCGCCAGGCAGCTGAGGCGTTCGAGCCAATTCGGCGTCACGATCTCGGTGTCGTCGTTGAGCAGGACCAGGACGTCGCCCTCGGCGTTGGCCGCTCCGAGGTTGATGGCGGCCGAGAAGTTGAACGGACGTTGATCGGCCACGATACGAAGACGCGACGGATCGTACGCAGTGAGTTGCCGGCCGACGGCGTGGTCGGTGGCGCGGTCGGTCACGACCACGATCTCGTAGGTGCCCCGGGTGAATCGTCCGAGCGTCGATCGATCGAGGATCGACCGGATGGCATTGTCGACCAATCGGATCCGTCGGCCGCCGACCACGCGGTGACCGCCGCCGGTCGGC
>JAHECQ010000199.1:578-7382 GCA_024641625.1 Acidimicrobiales bacterium
ACCGATCGTGGGGCAGTGCGTCACCCGGTCGGTCCGATCCGTCGCCCAGAGGGCAAGGGCGTAGAGCTGATCGTGGATCGACAGCGCCGTATCGATGACCGGCATGTCGTGGGGTTCCCACGACGCGATTCGATACCCCACCACTCCGGTGAGGTACATCTGGGATCGGAGTCGCTCGGGGGACCAACGGGGCTTGTGATAGGGCCGAACCCGTCGGCCGTCATCGTCGAGCCAGTCCTCGTCGGCATAGACGACGTCGGAATGTTCCAGAGCGTCGGCCATCGTCTCCAGCGCCCCTGGGCGGACAATGTCGCCGTCGACGCTGATGAAGACTCGGTCGAGTCCCTTGTTGCGGCACTGCTCGATGGCATCGCCCACGGTGGGGGCCAGAAAGGGTGCTACCCGCTGGTTTCGAGCGTCGGTGACGGCTACTGCCGTCATCGACCCGACACCGAGCGAGCCAGGCGGTAGGGGGCGAGTATTCCCTGGAGGAGTCGCCACGAGGTACTCCGCTCGATGGCCTCGAGGCGCTCGACGAGTTGTCGCTCGCGCTCGGCCGACGCTGCGAGCTGCTGCAGCAACTGATCGAGGCGGTCGTTCCACTCGGCCTGTGCGAGGTTGACGGCACCCCAGCCGTCTCGCGCCACTTGGAGCTCGGCGGAAACCCGTCCGAGTTCGTCGCGGGCCTCGCGGGCAGCGAGAACGGCGATGTCCAGCTCGGACAAGGCTTCCTGGGACGGTTCGGCTGACATGACGCGATCATAGGCATGGCTGCCCTACGCTCGTTTGCGTGGAATTGCTGGCCCGCCATCTCGGCGACGTACTCGAGATCAAGACCCCCATGCATCGAGACGAGCGGGGTTACTTCTCCGTCCCGTTCAATGTGGACGCGGCAGCTTCGCTGGGCATCGTCGAACCGTTCATCCAGGACAATCATTCGTTGTCGGTGACGCCGGGAACCATTCGCGGTCTTCATCTGCAACTCGATCCCCATGCTCAGGGAAAGCTGGTCCGGGTGCCCCAAGGGCGGGTACTCGACGTCGTGGTCGACATGCGTCCGGATTCCCCGACCTGTGGTGCTCATGCCATGGTCGAACTGAGCGCGCAGAACGGACACCAGCTCTGGGTTCCCCGCGGGTTCGCCCATGGCTTCTGCACGCTCGATCCTGACTCCGCCCTGTTGTACAAGGTCGATGCTCCTTGGGACCGTGAGGCCGAACGATCGATCCTGTGGAACGATCCCGGGCTGGGGATCAGCTGGCCGGTGTCTCCGGCCGAAGCCCTGCTCTCGGAGAAGGACGCCCAGGCACCCGGCTTCGAAGAGGTGTTGGCCGAGATCAAAGCGCTGGTCGGAGCCCTCAGATGAGAATCGCCGTCACCGGAGGGCTCGGGTTCATCGGTTCCGCCGTCGTGCGCCAGCTGGTCGGTGCCGGCTCCCATGATGTCCTCAACATCGATTCGTGCACCTATGCAGCCACGACGGGTTCGGTGGCCGACATCGCCGACTCGGGCCGCTACCGACACGTCAAGGTCGACATCACCGACGGCGATGCGGTGGCGACGGTGTTCGCGGAGTTCGATCCCGAGGCGATCATTCACCTGGCGGCGGAGTCCCATGTCGACCGGTCGATCGATGGTCCGGGTGCATTCGTGTCCACGAATGTCAACGGCACCTTCGAGTTGCTGACCGCAGCCAGACGCCATGCCGAATCCGCCGGAACCCTCGACCACCTTCGGTTCGTGCACGTGTCGACCGATGAGGTGTTCGGGGCTCTCGCCCACGACGATCCGCCGTTCGACGAGCACACGGCCTACTCGCCGCGATCTCCCTACTCGGCCTCCAAGGCAGCGTCGGATCACCTGGTTCGTGCCTGGCACGAGACCTACGGCCTCCAGACCATCGTCACCAACTGTTCGAACAACTACGGACCCTTCCAGTTCCCCGAGAAGCTCATTCCGCTGATGATCCTCAAGGGCCGAACGCATCAGGCTCTGCCCGTCTATGGCAAGGGTGAGAACGTTCGAGACTGGCTGTTCGTCGAAGATCACGCCCGCGGCATCATCTCGGCGCTGTTCGAGGGCCGCGCCGGCGAGACCTACCTGTTCGGTGGTAACGCCGAGCGGTCCAACCTCCAAGTGGTCCACATCCTCTGCGATCTCCTCGACGGGCTTCTCGATACTGCGCCCGCCGGGGGGCATCGAGAACTGATCGATTTCGTCACCGACCGCCCGGGGCACGATCTGCGCTACGCAGTGAATGCATCGAAGTCCCGAGCCGAGCTGGGTTGGGAGCCGTCGGTGGCCTTCGAAGACGGACTCCGGATGACGGTGCAGTGGTATCTGGACAACGAGGCCTGGTGGCAGCCGATTCTCGATGCGCAGTACGGGGGTCAACGGCTCGGTAGTGTCTCGCGAACGTCGACCCCATGACCAGCAGTGCCGCCGCCGATGGCGCGACGACGCTCCGCGTGCTGATCACCGGCGCCGGAGGCCAGCTGGGCCACGAACTCCAGCGAGCAGCATGGCCGTCGGGAACGGTCCTCGAGGCTCGCACCTCGTCGGAGCTCGACGTCACCGACCGCGTTGAGGTGCTGCATGCTGTCACCTCTGTGCGGCCGACGGTGATCGTCAATGCCGCTGCCTACACCGCAGTCGACCGGGCCGAGGATGACGAGGCCCGGGCCTTCGAGGTCAATGCGACCGCCGTCGGGTACCTGGCGTCGGCGGCTGACGCCGTCGGGGCGCTGCTCGTTCAGGTGTCGACCGACTACGTGTTCGACGGTACCAAGAAGGGGTGGTACCAGGAGGGCGATCCGCTGTGTCCGATCAGCGCCTATGGGCGGACCAAGGCCGCAGGCGAAGCCGCTGCGCTGGAGGCCCGGCAGTCGGTGGTGCTGCGCACCGCGTGGGTGTACGGCGCGACGGGTTCGAACTTCGTCAAGACCATGCTTCGATTGGCCGCCCAGCGTGATCGACTGGGCGTCGTGGGCGATCAGGTGGGTTGCCCGACGGCGGCGGCCGACATCGCGGCAACGATTGTCGAGCTCGTGGGCTCGTGGACGACGACGGGGATCCTTCCGTACCGGATTCTGCATGTCGCTGCGCCCGATTCGGCGTCGTGGTTCGATTTTGCCGTTGCCATCTTCGAACGGGCCGGCCTGTCCGAGGGGGTCTCGGTCGATCGGTTGACCACTGCTGACTACCCGACCCGAGCGGTGCGTCCGGCCAACAGTCGTCTCGACACGACTCGTCTGGCCGCGTTCCTCGGACATCGACTTCCGCCTTGGGGCGACTCGCTCGAGCGGGTGCTCGACGAGCTACAGGAGGAAACCGTATGAACGGACGCCGTGGCATCATTCTGGCCGGAGGCACCGGCAGCCGGCTCCACCCCGTCACGTTGGCGGTGTCCAAGCAACTTCTGCCGGTGTACGACAAGCCGATGGTCTACTACCCGTTGTCGACGCTGATGCTCGCCGGCATCACCGAGTACCTGATCATCACCACACCCGAGGATCGCGCGGGCTTCGAACGGTTGCTCGGCGACGGTAGCCAGTGGGGCCTGTCGATCGAGTTCGCGACCCAGGCGGCGCCCAACGGCATTGCCGAAGCGTTCCTGATCGGCGAGCGTTTCCTCGGTGGACGTCCGGCGGCGCTGATCCTCGGCGACAATCTCTTCTACGGCAGCGGATTCAGTCGTCAGCTCCAGGAGGCGAGCAAGGAGGTCGATGGGGCGACGGTCTTTGCGCAACGGGTCTCGGACCCCGAGCGTTATGGCGTGGTTGCCTTCGACGCCGAGGGCGTTGCCACCAGCATCGAGGAAAAGCCCACTCTGCCGCAGTCGAACTGGGCGGTCACCGGCTTGTACTTCTACCCCGGCGATGTGGTCGACGTGGCCAAGGACGTCAGACCTTCGGCGCGAGGCGAACTGGAGATCACCTCGGTCAACGCGGCCTACCTGAAGGCAGGACGATTGGCGGTGGCGCGTCTCGATCGTGGGTTCGCCTGGCTCGACACCGGAACCTTCAACTCGATGGTCGAGGCATCGGAGTTCGTCCGGGTCATCGAACAGCGCCAGCGAGTCAAGATCGGAAGTCCGGAAGAGGTCGCATTCCAGATGGGCTACATCGATCGTGAACAGCTTCGGCGCTTGGCCGAACCCTTGCTGAAGAGCGGCTACGGCGACTCGTTGGTGGAAGTCGCCGACCGGGACGTTTGACGCGCCAGGAAGTCGAGCATTCTCGCCCAGGCCAACTCCGATGCAGCACTGTCGTGTTGGTCGCCGGGCTCGAAGAACCAGTGACCGGTGTCGGGATAGATGTGGAACTCCGTCTCGTTGTCGCCGAGACGAAGGAACGCCTCGGTGAGCACGCGGTCCTCCTCTGAGACGAGGTGGTCGTTCTCGGCGAAATGACCCTGGAACGAGGCTGCCGCTTGGTCGAAGTCGATGGACTGCGCGCCGTAGAAGACCACGCAGGTGTCCACGACATCGGGTAGTCGTGCGGCGAGCCAAAGGGCCATCGACGCTCCCATCGAGAAGCCGACGACCGCAATGGGCTGGTCCTGGCCGGCGGCGGCCCGTTGCAGCACCCGGGCCGAGGAGAGCACCGAGTTCGCCAGGTCATCGGGGCTCATCGCGGCCAATGCCGCTTCGCCCTCGACGGCGGTGGCGGGACGCTCGCCGTCGAGCAGGTCCGGGGCCAGGACGCTGTAGCCCTCGTCGGCAATGCTGGTGGCCAGGTCCTTGAACCACTCCGTCAATCCCCACCAGGAGTGCAGGAGCAGGACCCCCGGCCCACGCTCGCCGCTCCTGGGTCCAACGAAGAAGGCCTCCGTGCCGGTCATGCTGGGACCCTAGCGCCAGGGTCCGCCCGGCCTACACTCGCATCGTGAGAGGACCCGCAAGACGCACGCGAACCGCCGCGTCATTTGTCTGGGACGTCATCAAACACTGGTACTACGGCGGGCTCGGGGACCTTGCCGCCGGCGTCACCTTCTGGATTCTCCTCTCGCTCCCTGCAGGCGTCCTGGCCCTGGTGTCTGCGCTGGGTTGGCTGGCCGACATCATCGGGACCGAGCTCAGCAACGAGGTCCAGGCCGATGTCATCGCCTTTGCCCAGCGCCTGTTCGGAGACGATGCCACCACGGTGGTCGAGTCGATCGAGCAACTGTTCGATCGCCAGAATTCGGGGGTGCTGACCGCATCACTGCTGTTCGCACTCTGGACCATCTCGCGGGGATTTGCCGGTCTGCTCCGGGCCCTCGACGGCGTGTACGACGTCGATGACGGTCGCCCCTGGTACGTGACGAGGGTGGTGGCCCTCTTCCTGGGGCTCGGCAGCTTGTTCGTCTCGGTGCCGATCGTGATCCTCGAGGTCTTCCTCTGGCAGCGCTACGAGGTCCCGTTCGAATCGGCGCTCGAGTTCCTGTCGTCGGTGCTCATCCTGTTGATCTGGGCGGTGTCCATCTATCACTTCGGACCATCGGTCCGAACGAAATGGCACTGGGATCTCCCAGGCGCCTTGGTGGCAGCAGTGCTGTGGTGGCTGCTCACCATCGGTTACCGCTTCTATGTCGAGATCACCTCCGGCGGCGATCAGGTGCTCGGGGCGCTCGGTGCCTTCATCCTGGCACTCACCTGGGTATGGCTGGCTGCCCAGGCCTTGCTGATCGGTGCGTCGGTCAACTCCCTGCTCGGCGACCGCCTCAAGATCAATCGGGCAAAACGTAGTTGGCGGCTGAACGAACGAATCTTCCGCACCGGTGAGTTGAAGAAGATCGTCCTTCCCGACGACGGGCCCGAATGAACCTTCGTCGCGTCATCCTTCCGGCGACGCTCGTGGTGGTCATGACGGCGTCGTCGTTCCAGATCTTCGTGTTCTCGGTGCTCGCCTCGCCCATCATCGGCGACCTGGGACTGAGTCGAGGGACGCTGGGCTTGCTCGGGTCGTTGAACACACTGGTCGGAGCCCTCAGCGCCCCGTGGACGGGGCGGATCACCGATCGGATCGGTGCCCGCAACTCGGTCGTGATCGTGCTGATCATCAGTGCGTCGGGCATGGGGATTCTCGGGTTGGCCCGCCGTTGGGAGGTCTTGGCGATTGGAGCGCTGGTGTCGGGCATCCCACAGGGTTGGGGCAACCCTGCCACCAACACGCTGATCGCGAGCCGGGTTCGCAAGGGCGCCCAGGGCGCACTGACCGGCGTCAAGCAGTCGGGCGTCCAGGTCGGTGTCTTCCTGTCGGGGATCACACTCCCCGCGCTGGCCGCCGCCTTGGATTGGCGAGGCGCAGTCTGGGTCTACGCCGGAGCGTTTGCCCTGGTCGCAGTACTGATCGGTGTCGTGCTCGAGGCGGACGACGCCACCGGCCGGGACTCCGAACCGCCGGTGCGGGCCGGCCCTCGATCGAGGCCGTCGCTCGATCCGTCGATCATTCCCATCGCCCTGTACGCATTCTTGATGGGATCCGCCGGCGGTGCGACCGGCCGCTTCCTGGCATTGTTCGCCGAGGAGACGATGGGCTTCACCACCAGCTCCGCCGGTCTGATCGTGGCTCTCGGCGGGCTTCTCGGCATCCTGAGCCGTGTCGCCACGGCGCGAGCGGCCGAACATCGTTTCGACCCGGTTCGCTTGCTGGGCGTTCTTTCGCTGGTGGGCACGCTCTACTGCCTCATCCTGTTCTTCGTGCCCGAACTGGGCGGCGTGGCGCTGTGGCTCTCGCCGCCGGTGTACGCGGTGGGCATCGCGGCCTGGAACGCGGTTGCCATGTTGGCGGTGATCACCCGGACGCCGCGGGCCGAGGCCGG